>DAOSDD010000184.1:0-9172 GCA_035362115.1 Clostridiales bacterium
ACATATGGTAAAGTTTCGTACCGAAACCACAGCTTTCATCTGCTCCATTAAAATAAAGAGGATTCCCGCTGTGTTTCCTAAAGTATAATGACCAATTTGAGGGATGATATATTTATTAATTGTACTTTCCAAGCGATCATAAAAGGTGTCAAAAAACAGAGATTTTCTGTAATATTACAGTAACAATGAGACAGCTTTTAAAAAGCAAAAAGTCCTGAAACCGTTTGTTTATGAGGTTCCAGGACTTCTGTTTTGGAGGCGCCACCCAGATTTGAACTGGGGGATAAAGGTTTTGCAGACCTCTGCCTTACCTCTTGGCTATGGCGCCAAAATTATTTCTTTCCTGCGTAGTATAGTATAGCAGGTAATGCATACCTAGTCAAGAGTTTTTCGGAAAATTTCAGCAAATTATTATCCATATATTGTTAATTCAAATATTCCCCCAATTATTGACGAATCCATAAATTATCCATCTGCTACTTACCTGTTGCACCACCCAATTTCTTCATTGATTTCTTCATGTTATCTGTAACAGCAATGCTGCCATCTTGCATAATCCATAAAGCCTCTACACCATCTAAGCTTTCTACCAACTCACGACTTTTTTCATATGGGAGTAAAAAAACTGTTGTGGATAAAAAATCAGCTTGGCCCGAGTCCTTCGTCATTACTGTTACAGCCCGATAATAATTTGCTGGCATAAGAGTAGAAGGTTCAATTAGATGGTGAATTCTTTTGCCGTCAACCTCATAAAACCTCTGGTAATCACCACTGGAAACTACTGAAGTATCAGTGACAAATACAGTATCAAGAGCTTCGCCTTCAGGAATTATTGCATTTCCATCAGGGTTCTGGATGCCTATTCCCCATTTGCTTCGTGTGCCATCCAATGGCTTACCCACTACCCGCACATTTCCGCCACTGCTTATAATAAATGAAGTGTATCCGGCGGCCTCCAATTCTCTTGCGACAATCTCTGTAGCAAAGCCTTTTGCTACAGCTCCCATATCAAGACTCATGCCGGTTTCTTTAAGAAATACTGTTTTTTTAACTGCATCAACTTCCACTTTTTTAATATCTGTCTTCAATTCCGCTTTTTTCAATAACACAATGTCAGGTATTTTCGCATTTGCAGGGTCCCTCATTCCTTCCTCTCTGTATGTGTGCCATATGGAAAGTACAGGTCCCAGTGCAATGTTAACAACACCACCCATTTTATCGTACCATTCCTTACTAAATTGAATTATATCTATAATTTCTTGTTTTACCTCAACAGGCTTTATTCCAGCATTATCATTGATGGTTTTAATATTGTTAATGCCATCATAAATATTATATATGTCAAAAAGCTTATGAAGTTCCTCAAATCTAGCCTGCCCTTTTTTAGCAAGTTCTTCAAACTGCTTTTCATTTTCAGCGTAACCCATAAATTGTATTACAGTGTCAAAAGTACCGATAAATTCATATGTATATTTATGATACTTACCGCCACTAAACCCAGCCCAGTTGCTGCATCCGGTACTCAACACCAATAGAACAGTACTTGTCAGCATTAAAAATGCAATTAATCGAAGCATTCGCCGTTTCAATATAATCACCCCATTAAAAAGAATCGAACCCCTGGCATTTTAATGGTACAATATTTTAGTATTACACAGGGGTTCTGATATCTTTAAAATTCCCACACTATTATAATCCCTATATTAGCTGCATTTATTTTACCTGAAGAAAATATTGATTATGTTATTTTGCATTTTTAACAGCTTCTTCGACTGCAGCAATGTAATCCTCAACAGAAAGGGTAACTTTACTTGTAAGATCCGGCTCATCGGGAACATTTGTATGAGTGTCATCAACCTTCTTAACCTTCATAGTCTTAATCTGATCGATAGTTTTACCTACCATCCATTTTTGAAGTTCGTCAATTTGCTCATACCATTCCTTACCAATCTTGGAACCCTTAATCATACCGTAATCTTTGCCAAGTTCACGTTTTGTTTTTTGTTCTGCATTAAGATCAGATTTAATCTTTCCTGTTGCATCAAATAATACTGTAGTCTGGGCACTATCAATAGTTACACTGACAATTTTGCCACTGGAATCAACTGATACAGCGGCCATAATTGTATCCACCTGAGCAGCGCCATCTTTATCTGCAGCTGCATCTGCTGATTTACTAATTGATGTAACCTGGCCAAGTCCAGTTTTTACTGCAGCTGAAGAACTGCAGCCGGTAAAAAGAATAATAGTAAGTGTAACAACAGCAAGGGAAATTGCAATGATTTTTTTCATAGATGCTTCTCCTTTCGGTTTTTTGAATAAATATTATATAAATTTCCTATATAATGTAAACCCTATTCGGGATCACAACCAACATAAAATTTCATCCAGGGCCTGGGTACTATTGCCACCAGGAAGAGTCACGGAAAGATCCCTGCACTTTTCTATATAACGATCCTTCAGCCGTCTTGCGTCATCCGCACCACCTATTGTAAGCACATCATTTATTATTTCCTTTATCTCAACTCCACCATTCATGACTTCCTCTATTTTCTTTCGCACCTTTTCACAACGCTTGGCAGCAAATAAAAACGGAAGTGTAATAATTCCTTCCCGGATATCATTTGCAACAGTTTTACCAGCCTGGGTTTCATCTGACTCAATATCTATTAGGTCATCACGTATCTGAAAGGCTATACCCAGATTCATACCAATACGGCCCATAACATTTACATGTTTTTCACTGCAGCCTGATGCATAGGCACCAAGTGTACACGATGCAGAAAAAAGTATTCCTGTCTTTCTCATTACCCTTCTTAAATACTCACTAACAGAAGTTAACTTATTGCGGCTTAAATACTGATTAACTTCACCTGTGCAGATGGCTCTGGCAGCCTTTGCAACTCTATCAAGTTTATCAGTTGATAAACCCGACTCCGAAAGCAGCAAAATCGAGTTGGCCAGAAGATAATCGCCGGTGTAAACTGCAAGGTTTATACCATGCTTTTCGGAAACTGTTGGACACCCACGTCTAGTTTTGGAATTATCAATTATATCATCGTGAATAAGGGTTGCAGTATGAAGAGTTTCAATTGCAGCTGCTGCAGGGAAAATCTTCGTCCTGTCATAATCTCCCATCATGCCCGAAATAATCACAAGAGCAGGTCTCAGACGTTTTCCTCCAGATGAGATTACTTTTTGTGAAACATCACTTAAGAATCTATTCCTGGGTTTATATTTATCTTTTAAATAAGACTCAAAAGCTTCCAATTCATCTTTAACAAAGCTGCAGTTATCCCACATAGGTTTTCAACTCCAAATCTCTACATAATCAAGAAAATTCGCTTTGCTCATAGCCTAAGTATTGCTGTGAATTTTCTTGTTCTCCAGGGAACCCCAGGTTCCCTTCGACTGCTTGCACCAACCCAGGCTATTCAAATCTTTCAAGGCCTCCTGAAAATAGCAGCCTTAGTTTACGGTTTTTCCAGAAATAATCCCACACATTTACTATATATGGTATTAGATAATAGTCCAAACCAAATGCCCGGCCGGCTCCTCCCATAGCTGCTATAGAAGCAAAGATCATCCACCACGTTTTTTCATAAATACCTGTTGATGTAATAAACATCATCATAAGTCCAAATGAAATTAGCGAAGCTATAAATGTGAAAGCCCCACCTATAAGCATTAAACCAACTAATATTTCAAGTATTACAACTAATACCTGAAATATCATTGCAACAGTACCATTTGCCAGTACTATATTCCTGAGTATCCACGGTATGGGATTAAAGCTGCCTATATGCAGAATTTCCAGTTTGGCAAATAAATCACTTGCGATAATATTGCCTTCTACAAGCCTGCTTTCTTTTCCTAGCATAAAGTGAAAAACAACAAGATCAAGGTTGAACAGCTCATCAATTCTTTTAACAAAAATTCCTGCTCCTGTAGGGGTTGAAGTTGCATCTGCAGCCATTCCCAAAAATGAAGCGAGTTTGGGTGAAGAAAGCCAGCCCTCTGATACTTTTTTTATGCCTTCGTACAACCATATAACTCCTAGAAAAACCCTCAACAATGTAAGCCACCAAGCTTGCATTCTTGTAGACCAGTGTTTTTCCAGGAAGAGCTTGCGATGTCTACGCTCAAGGACTTCATGATAAAGGTATCTGCCAACCCCTCTGAATCCTGTAATCTCCCACAAGTAGTGTATATTTACCATATATTTCATTATAATTGAAAGCCATACCGGAAGTATTTTCCCCATTATTTCAGATACAGTAAAGTAGTTTCCAACAGAAACCATTGTACCATGCATTTTAACCGTAACTTTCTCAAGTTCTTTACCTTTAATCGACCTTATAATGTTCTTTGCTGCCCCTTCAGCTGTTTGAATAGCATTTTCAACCATAGCTGGGTAAGGTACTCCATTTTCATCTACAAGATTGGATATATCCCCAACAGCGTAAACATTTTCATGATTTGTACGGCAGAACTCATCCACCTTTAATCTACGTGAACGTCCGACTTTTTCTACATCCATATCTGCGGTGGCTTCACAAGCTGTTATTCCGGCTGCCCAGATAAGTGTTTTTGTATTAATAAAAGCATTACCGGTAGAGATTCCCTCTGAAGTAACCTCTTTTACAGGAGTATTAAGCATTATTTCTATTCCAAGCTTTTTCTCCATATAATCATGAGCTTTTTTACTGTTTTTTTCACTAAGGCAATTAAGGATATGTGGAAGCATATCAACTAGTAAAAGCCTTACTTCTTTGTAATCTATTCCATGTTCTCTTGCAAGACCTTTAGTCCAGTGTGCCAATTCGCCAGCCATTTCTACGCCGGTAAATCCCGCACCACCCACAACAAATGTCAATAGTTTTATTCTTTCCTGCTTATCTTCTTCATGGACTGCAAGCCTGAAGCATTTTTTAATATGCTCACGAATTCTTATTGCATCTTCGTATGACCAGAGTGTAAATGCATTTTCTTTAAGTCCCGGAATTCCAAAAAAGTTAGGAGTGCTTCCCATTGCCATTATTAGATAGTCATACTCATATTCCTTATTAGTTGATGATACTTTGTTATTATTAAAATCGAATGCTTCTATTTCATCATATACAACCTTAACATCAGTGAACTTGAATATTTCACTAAGAGGTATGCGAACCGCCTCTTCGGAAACACGATTTCCAGCTACCTCATGAAGTTCTGTAAGTAAAGTATGGTAAGGATTTTTATCGATAATAGTTACTTCTATTTTTTCTTTCTTGTCTTTCTTTTTATATTTGTTAAGTGTAAGAGCAGCTTCGATACCTGCATACCCCGCACCAACAATTACTACCTTGTTTGACATTTCTTTTTTCCTCCTGTTTTAGTTCTTCATAGTTAAAGTAAGCTTGATTTCTGCCATCAAAATCCTATACAATAATTTCAAACATAAGATCAACGATAAAATATATTATAAGATATAATCTATAATATTAGGCTGTCGATAATTGCAGCTATAACCATCAAAATTCCATTAAGCATATATGTTTGAACAGTAGCAGCATTAGACTGAATCAAACTTGTTATGTTGTTAAAGTTTATACTGCAGTTTTTTACAGCTTTTGCAGCCAGCGGAGCAGTTAATAAGCCAATAAGCCATACAGGATTCAAGGTATATACTGCAATAGCAAGAATAGCTATATAAGCAAGAATAAATATAATTGCATATACTTTTACAGATTCCTTTTTTCCAAGCCTCACCACCCAGTTTTTCTTTCCGGCTGAGATATCAGCTTCATAATCAGGAAACTGATTAATCCATAGAACATTGGTTATTAAAAAACCTATAGGAAGTGATACCAGCACAGGCAAAACATCATATCGTCCTGCCATCACAACATACATGCCATTTAATAAAAGCGGTCCAAATGCTATGCCGACTGCAAATTCGCCAAGCCCTCTATAGCAAAGCTTGAACGGAGGAAGACTATAAATTGCCGCTAATATAAAACCTGCAATACCAATGTAAATTACAGAAGTTTCCCTAAAATATACTATTAGCAAACCAATAATGGCAGCAAAAAACATTGTAGTTGCACCAATTATTGCCGATTGCTTTAAAGTCAGGATCCCTTCAGTAATAGTCTTTTTCCCACCGGAAAAAGGAGTTCTATGTTCACTATCCACAGCAGTGTCTGCACCAGATATATAATCAAAACATTCATTAATTGCATTTTTCCCTATTTCTATAAGGTAAATACCAACAAACGATAGAATCATCCAAAATAGACTGAAGCCTTTGCCAAAAGCTGCCGAAAGGGTTACACCTAGTACCATAGGAACTGTGGATGCTATCCATATTTTGGGGTCTGCAACTTGCCAGAATCCCTTATAAAGTGTTTCTAATTTCTTAATCAAAAAATATCCTCCTGTCTCAGTTTGTTAATGAATTAACATCTAAAAGCACGAATTCCTAAAGCTTTTGCAATATTACTTAAATTACAATGTAATATTTTATATTTTTATACCACATATAATAAAATGATAAACTAAAATGTTTTGTTTTTTTAAGAAATATATACCATGAGTTATTGTTGCAATGTTTGGAACCTTTATTCGCACTTCTTGTGATAATCTATAGATAATGTACAAAAGAAACTACATTACAAAAGTTTTATACTCTTATGTTACCTTAATGAATACGCAAAAATTCAATTTATTCCATGTAAAATAATTTTCGCGGTATATCTATTCATAAAAAGAATATTCGTCTTTTAAAAATATTAATTTTATCAATATGTTCCATAAGGCTACTGAAAACCAACCCGGTTAGTGTACCGGTAATTACGGCTGCCAGCAGCAGTATGGATAAGTATGGAAATATTGCAGTGCTTTGCATTATAAGCGAAGCAATTAAAATCTGACCTATATTATGTGCAGCTGCACCTCCAATGCTAATGCCTAAAATAGAAAACCACCTGTTATACCCTTTCTTTAATATAGCCATTACCAGCAAAGCAAATAAAGCCCCTGACAGTGAAAACAATAAAGAGTATATACTACCAAAAAGCGTTGATGCAATAACGCACCTTAGCACAGTTATTGCAATTGCAGATTTCATGTCAAGATAAAATATGGCAAAAATAGTAACAACATTTGCCAAACCCAGCTTTATACCTGGAATAGGCACTATCAACCCTATAGGGAACATTCTTTCCACATATGAAAGTATTAGCGCCATGGATATTAGTATACTATTAATAACAAGTTTTTTCATTTACCCCTCATTTTATAGGTGCATTTTATTACTATGATTTTACTCCTATACCGGAGTGAATATTATACTTGGAAATCATCATTTGCTATATTTTTCTTCAATTATAAAAAATGCACCTTTCATTTTAAAATTATATCAGTATCAGAAATATCATCGCCTACAATTTTTATAATAATGCCTGCAGGTAAACAAACTGCAGATTGTCCCGACCTTGATATCCAGCCTGTCCTTACACAGGTTTTATCAGGACAATCCGACTCTTCAAAACGTATTCTACCATTTTCAACTGCTATCAACTCATTATATTTGCCTTGACCTTTTATCTCTATACGTTCTTTGACTTCATCAAGCTTTATACTCTGTAATGTTTTCCCATCTTTTATGATAAGTGCTGTAGGGCTACCATCCTTTTTTTGCATAAACATCATTATGTTTACTACAGCAATAGCAAGTATGATGGCAAGCAAAGCAAAATCTCCCGGTCTTGGTTTAATTGACACCATTGCCACCCCCTGTTGCCTATCTGACACTTAATCATCCCATTCATCACCAGTTTCATTTATTGAATCGAAAAAATTACGCATTTCATACCTTGCTTCATCTAAATTCTCTAAAACATACACATTTTCCAAGTTTATACCTACCTGCTTGCAAAAATCAAATAACAAATAGTATGTCTCCTCTCTTTGTACAAGTATTCTGGATGGCGGTTGCTTGCATTCTTCAATTAGTCTGGAAACCAATTCAAGAAACTTTGAACCTTCTTCCCGGATATTCTTTACTACATCAAAGCCAAGAATCATTCCTCTTCCCTGATCATAGACAAGACACACCTTGGGATAATAGGGACGTTCACCTTTAGTTTCCTGCACAGGCCCAGGACTGTAAAAAGTATCAACCTCCCAGGCAGGACCCCTTCTTCGACCCAGATTTTGTAGCTTTCTTATTTTCAGTTCATCTGTTAAATAGAAAGATGCATATTCCATGGAATGTACTTCAGGTGCTATATAATCACTATTCCACTCAATATGTCTATCTTTTTTTCGGGGTGTGCGAGTATAGAATATAAGTTCATCGCCACATGCATCACATTCATCACATTCATCACATGTATCACATTCATCACATGTATCACATTCATCATATTTATCATCTTTTCTATTTCCATTTTTATGCTCATATTCATGTCCATATTCAGAATCAATATATTTGCATTTACTTTCAGTTTCAAGGAAATCCTTGCCTTCCTCTTTGCATTTTAGAGCAACATATGTTGCCTGTTTTAGAATATCAGTTAGGAATCTGCATTCAGCAGCTGTAATAAACCATGGGAAATACCCTGGTGTATAGTTCCTGAATATAGGCCATTCATTCCTTCCACGGAATTTTATACCCAGTTCCTTGATTATTTTTCGGTCCTCACTAGTTAACGCTTCTCTATCTTCAAAGGAAACCAATAAACATTTTTGAGAAAATATGAAATCCGGGTCGTCAGGCTCTATCTCCCCTGAAAGTATACTTAGTATACCATTGAGACCTTCTGAACCAAGATAGGCAGCAATACCAAAATATTCATCCTCGTTTCCCATTATGCAACAGTATGCAATTTCACCGCTTTCAGCATCTTTTACACCAAATATATCATCATCATACATCCATTCCCATGGCTTAATTTTCTTAAACTCAATAGAAGCCTGATATAACTGACCCCATTCATCAAGGTTGGGTTTGGATATATTTAAATTTTTTTCCATAATAATACCTCTCAATCATTGTTTACTAAAATATCATTTTTTAAATTATATTTCTTTAATATTAGTAGTGTACCATAATAGACTATTTGTAATCAACAAATTAAGCAGAAATGGGGTGCATTTTAATTTTGAAAAAATATATTCCAGAAGC
>DAOSDD010000185.1:0-9135 GCA_035362115.1 Clostridiales bacterium
GAGGATTATTTATGAAGATCGGAGTTAGCTCATATAGTTTTAGCGGACTTATGGCCAGTGGTGCCATGACCCAGCTTGATATAATAAAAAAGGCAAAAGAAATGGGCTTCGATGTTATTGAGTTTTCAGGACTTAAGGTTCCTGAAGGTGAAACTGCAGAGGATTTTGCTGTAAAGGTGAAAGAAGAATGCGCCCGTGTAGGAATTGAAATGGGTAATTATACCATTGGTGCAGATTTTATCAATGGTTCTGATGGAAATCTTGATGCGGAAATTGAAAGGCTTAAAGGACAGGTAAGAATTGCAAAGATATTGGGTTCAAGAGGAATGCGCCATGATGCTACCAGCGGATTTAAACCTGGTTATGAAGGTCCAAAAGGATTTGATGATGCTTTACCTATTTTAATAAAAGGCTGCAGAGCAGTAACAGAATATGCTGAAAGCCTTGGTATACGTACCATGATGGAAAATCATGGCTTTTTTGCCCAGGATAGTGAGAGAGTCGAAAAACTGGCCAATGGGGTTAACCATAAAAACTTTGGCCTTCTGGTTGATATTGGTAATTTCATGTGTGTTGATGAAGACCCTGCAAAAGCAGTAGGAAGGGTTGCACCCTATGCTTTCCATGTGCATGCCAAAGACTTCCATGTAAAACCTGGCACTGCTTCCAATCCTGGTACAGGCTGGTTTGCTTCCCGTGCCGGAAATTATTTGAGAGGCGCAATAATCGGTCATGGGGAAGTTCCTGTGGTCCAGTGCCTTAGAATTCTTAAGAAGGCTGGTTATAATGGCACAGTTTCAATTGAGTTTGAAGGTATGGAAGAACCCCTTAAAGGTATAGCTGTTGGCCTTGAAAATCTGAGAAAGTATATAGAAATTATTTAGGAGGAAAGCAAGAGATGAAAGAGGGAAGATTCTAATTGCACAAGAAATCAAACAATAAATAAAGTGCAAGAGGGACGGTTCTATTTTGCCGGGTAAGAAAGGGACAACTTTATTTTACTCTAATAATTAAAGTCTGTCCCTTTATGCAAATTTTGTCTCTTTACAAAGATCCCTTGAAATAGGGATTCTCTTGTTGCTTAATTCATTATGGAACTTCAAAAATCACTTGATTATGTTGAAAAAAACATACAGGAAATAATAGATTTGACTATTGAAATTTGTAAGATACCATCTCCAACCGGAAATGAACAGCAAAAGGCTTTATTTATCAAAGACAAGCTTCTGGAATACGGAGCAAATGATGCTAATATAGACCAGGCTGGAAATGTTCTTTATCTACATAAAAATTATTTATCTGATAGACGTAAAATAACTCTCATTACAGCTCATATTGATACAGTTTTCCACAATACTGAAAATATTGAGCCAATTGTTAAAGAAGGAAAAATTTTCGCTCCTTCGGCAGGGGATAATAGTGTTAATGTAGCAGCTCTTATTTTTATAATAAAAATGCTCAATGAACTCGAGATATCTTTTAAAAAGGATATCCTTTTTGCCTTTGATGTTGGAGAAGAAGGACTTGGTAATTTGAAAGGAATCAAGGCTGTTTTTGATAACTGGGAGGATGATATTAGTGAAGTAATTGCACTGGACCTTGCATATGACAATGTAGTAAATAATGCAGTAGGTTCAAAAAGATATATGGTTTCTGTCAATACCGAAGGAGGCCATAGTTGGGGCAGCTTCGGAAATGATAATGCAATTTTTTATTCATCAAGTATAATAAAGGATTTATATGATATTGATGTCCCCAAAAAACCTAAAACAACTTATAATGTTGGGGTAATTAAGGGTGGGACATCGGTAAATACAATTGCAGCATATACAGAATTTTTAGTTGATATGCGTTCAGAAGACAAGGAACAGCTAAAAGAACTTGATAATAAGTTTCTTTCTATAGCAAACAGGTATTTAGAGGAATATAAGGGTAGAGTTGCAATAAACCTTCAAATAATAGGTGAAAGACCATGTGGTATTAAGATTGAAGCTAGAAAGACCAAATGCAATACAGAAGATAGCTTAGAGTTTAATGCAGAACATGATTCAGAATTTAATGCAGAACATAACTCAGAATGTAACTTAGAATATAATTCTATGGAAGAACGTTTGATAAGGGTTCGAGGCAAACTTAACTTTCCTGTGAATTTTGTTTCAGCAAGTACAGATGCCAATATTCCATTAAGCAAAGGCATACCCGCCCTTTCTTTCGGCGTATGCAGAGGAGGAAACAGCCACAGACTTGATGAATATATTGAATTGGATTCATTGGATAGAGGCATGAAACATCTCATTCATTTTTTATTTGATGAATAATAGCATAGGAACTGTCCAAATGACTCGTTCACAAGCCAATAAGTAATAAATGAGGAGTCAATGATGACAGTTCTTATTTTATTGACCTTTTTACTTAAATTTTTAAATCCTATGAATTTTGGAGTATGGCTATCATTTTCTTATATTTTATTCTGTACATCCCTAAAATTGAGTAAAAACGAAATTGACTCAATATATTGTGGTCTGATATTATACTCACATCAACATGTAGATAAATACTTTATTAATTTCTCTAAAAATGAAATTACACTATTCTACATTACACTACACTACACTACACTACAAGATAATTTTTGTTTTGAAAATATATTTGTTAACACTTATATGGGAGGTTTTTTACTTGATAACAAAGATCAGAAAACGGGATGGCAGAGAAGTGACTTTTAATATAGACAAAATAGCCAATGCTATATTTAAGGCCGCTGCAGCAGCAGGAGGAAAGGATTATGATACTGCACTAAAATTGGCTGAACAGGTTGCAGAATATCTTGATAAAAACTTTAAAAATACTATACCGGGTGTTGAGGATATCCAGGATGTAGTTGAGAAGATTCTCATTGAAAACGGCCATGCACGTACAGCTAAGGAGTACATAATATACAGAGCCGAAAGAACCCGTATAAGAGAAATGAATACACGGCTAATGAAGGTCTATGAAGACCTGACCTTTAAAGATGCCATAGATAGCGATTTAAAGCGGGAAAATGCAAATATTGATGGAGATACTGCCATGGGTACCATGCTCAAATATGGTTCTGAGGGTGCAAAACAATTCTATGAATTATACGTATTAGATCCATCCCACTCCAAAGCTCATAAGGAAGGTGACATACATATTCATGATCTGGATTTTCTGACACTTACTACCACATGCTGCCAAATTGATATTAAAAAGCTTTTTGAAGGCGGATTTTGTACAGGACACGGTTACCTGAGAGAGCCAAAGGATATTCAAAGTTATGCGGCTCTTGCATGCATTGCAATTCAATCTAATCAGAATGACCAGCATGGTGGTCAGAGTGTTCCAAATTTTGACTATGGTATGGCAGATGGGGTAGCAAAGACTTATGCCAAGATATATCGACAGAATCTTATTAACTCCCTTGAGCTTATTACAGGCGGACAGGAGTATGAAGAAAGTGTAAGACAGATGTTTGCAGAAATTGAGGATGAGCATGGGATGAAGCCTTCCTTAAATGGCAGCGATCTTTACAAAAAACTGGAGGCTAAATATCTAGATGATATTATTAAGGATAAGGATATTACCAATAGGGTTCAGGATTTTACAGTCCGGAAAGCTCTGATTGAAACTGAAAGACGTACATATCAGGCAATGGAGGCGCTCATACATAACCTTAATACAATGCACAGCCGTGCAGGCGCACAGACACCATTCAGTTCCATCAATTATGGAATGGATACATCTCCTGAAGGACGTATGGTAATGAAAAATATCCTTCTTGCTACTGAAGCAGGTCTAGGAAATGGGGAAACACCAATTTTCCCTATTCAAATATTCAGAGTCAAAGAAGGAATAAATTACAACCCGGAGGATCCCAATTACGATTTGTTTAAGCTAGCATGCAGAGTTAGTGCAAAGAGGCTTTTCCCAAACTTTGCATTTGTTGACGCTCCGTACAACTTAAAATATTACAAACCCGGACATCCTGAAACTGAAGTTGCATATATGGGTTGCAGGACTAGAGTTGTGGGCAATGTATACGATCCTGAAAAGGAAATTATTTATGGTAGAGGTAATTTAAGCTTTACAACTGTTAACCTTCCGAGAATAGCATTAAAGAGCGGTAAAAATGTAGATCGTTTCTTTGATGAGCTGGATAGAATAATTGACCTTGTCATCAATCAACTACTTGAAAGATTTGAAATACAAGCCGGGAAAAAAGTGAAAAATTATCCTTTCCTTTTGGGTCAGGGTATATGGCTTGATTCTGATAAGCTTGGTAAAGATGATGAAGTGAGGGAAGTATTGAAGCACGGAACATTGAGCATGGGATTTATTGGCCTGGCAGAATGCCTTAAGGCTTTAACGGGGAAGCATCATGGGGAGTCTGAAGGATCCCAGAACCTTGGCCTTGAAATAATAGGCTATATGCGTAAACGTATGGATGAAACAAGCAAAAAATATAATATGAATTTTACCCTTCTTGCCACACCGGCGGAAGGAACGGCAGGACGACTTGTAAAAATAGACAGAAAACTATTTGGGAGTATTGATGGCGTAACTGATAGAGAATATTATACAAATAGCTTTCATATACCTGTTTATTATGATATCAGTGCTTATGATAAAATAAGGCTTGAGGCTCCATATCATGAGTTAACCAATGCAGGACACATATCTTACGTAGAGGTTGATGGTGATCCTACAAACAATCTTGAAGCTTTTGAAAAAATAGTAAGAGCAATGAAAGAAGCGGGAATAGGCTATGGTTCCATTAACCATCCTGTAGACAGAGACCCTGTTTGCGGATATACAGGAATCATAGGGAATACATGCCCGAAATGTGGAAGAGAAGAAGGAAACATTAAGTTCCAAAGAATACGTCGCATTACTGGCTATCTGGTTGGTACATTGGATAATTTCAATGATGCCAAAAAAGCTGAAGAACGGGACAGGGTAAAGCATTTTACCTGTAAAAACTAAACAATCAAAAGGGGACAATCAAAAGGGGACACTCCTTAACGTAAAAGAAAGACTTCTTGCTCGAGAGAGGAGTGTCCCCTTACCTTAAAGGAGAATCATATATGAAATCAACTCTTAGACTGGCAGGAATAGTTAAAGAATCCATTGTGGACGGTCCAGGTATAAGACTTGTCATTTTTGCCCAAGGATGTGCACATAATTGCCCCGGATGCCAAAATCCTCAAACTCATTCTTTTGATGAAGGTATAGTCGTGAATATAGATGATATTTTAGCAATGATAAAGTGCAATCCGCTTCTTGATGGTATCACTTTGAGTGGCGGTGAACCATTTGAACAGGCGGAAGCATTTGCTGCTTTAGCCCAAAAAGTGAAAGAATCAGGGTTAAATATTATGACCTACACAGGTTATACCTTTGAAGAAATATTGAACCAATCTGATAGCAGAACCGGGTGGAAGAAACTTTTGGAGGTCTCTGATATATTGGTTGACGGAAGGTTTGAGATTGGCAAAAAAAACATACTGCTGAAATTCCGGGGCTCGGAAAATCAAAGAATTATCGATGTAAAAAAAACACTGAAAACCAATAAAATTGTACTTACTGCTATTTAGGAAGAGAAAAACTAAATTTGTGCAAAATAAAGTGAAAATCTGATATATACATTTATCCAATTTTATGGTAATAATATATTAATATTGATTATAATCAAGTCTGATAACACGAGTCATTATAGTAGAATACATATTGATAAATCTATATTAACTATTATTAACTATTTAATAACTGTTAAAGCATATGAAGTTTTGTACAAAATTATTGGGAGAAGGTGCAGGAATGGAGCTTAAAATGTTAAAATGCGGATTAGCTGAGGTGGATATTACTCCTATACTAGGAAGTATTATTCCTGGTCAGTTTCATGTAAGATATTCAACCGGGGTAAAGGATAATCTTTTCGCAAAGGCAGTTGTGATTGGTAATGGAGAAAATACTATTGCAATAGTTGCCATGGACGCACTATTTGTTGATAGTTCAAGTGTTGCAGGAATAAGGGAGAGAATTAAAAGGACTGTGGGTATACCGGAAGAAAATATAATGGTTTCAGCTACTCATACCCATACAGGGGGTCCTGTATGCAGCTGGGGCGACTATATAAGAAAAGACCCGGTATATATTGATTTTATAATTGATAAATGTGCTGATGCTGCAATTATGGCCTATAAAAAAATGAAACCTGCTGTGATAAGCTTTGGTAAAGGTTGTGAATCTGGGATATCATTTAACAGAAGATTCTTAATGAAGGATGGAACAGTAAAAACTAATGCCGGGATTGGGAATCCTGATATTGTCAAGCCATCAGGCCCAATAGATCCTGATGTTACTATAATAAGAGTTGATGATGAAAATGGCAATATAATTGGGGTAATAACCAATTTTGCCTGCCATCTGGATGTCGTCGGTGGTGATGAATACAGCGGGGATTATCCGGGAGAACTGAGCAGGATACTAAAAAAAGCTTACGGTGACCATGTAGTAAGTCTATTTCTTACAGGGACTTGCGGCAATATAAATCATGTAGATGCAAGTGGCAGATTTGCTATTCAAAAAGAGCATTACATAAAAATGGGTAGAATATTGGCTGGAGAAGTTGTAAAGACTCTTGAAAGGACAGAGGTGTGCAGTGATGTAAAGCTGGAAGCCGGGTCACGGTTGTTTGAGCTTGGAGTCAGACAGCCTTCCGCTGAAGATTTATTAAAAGCCAAAGAACTTCTAGACAATACAAAAGTAGATAACAGTGAACTGATAAAGGAAACCAGAAGTCAATTGGTTGAGACCTTCTATGCCAAAGAAGCCATACGTATGCATGAAGAAAAAGAAAAAAGTGTATACGTAGAGGTTCAGGTGCTAAAAATAGGAGACCTTGCCATTTCCGCACTGCCAGGCGAGATATTTGTTGAGTTTGGGTTGGATATTAAGAAAAGATCTCCATTCAAATATAATATGGCAAACTCCCTTGCAAATGGATGTTTTGGGTATATACCCGTACGGGAAGCCTTTTCACAGGGAGGTTATGAGCCAAGACTTTGTGCCACCAGCAGGCTTGAGGAAGAAGCGGGTTACAAAATGGCCGATGCTGCTGTGGAGTTATTGGAGAAGCTATAAAAAGTGCTATTAAAAATGTGCAAAAAAAATTTAGCTTTTATTGTTGACAACATGGGTAATTACCTTTATAATATTAATTGTTCGAAAAAAGCGGTTGAACAAACACCAATTGTTTAGCCGCTAAATTATGGGCCATTAGCTCAGATGGTAGAGCACCTGACTCTTAATCAGGGTGTCCCGGGTTCGAGTCCCTGATGGCCCACCACACATAAGCCGCTTATCACAATAGGTAAGCGGCTTATGCTATATAACGTGAAAATCAAATAAACGGTTGAAAGTGCTAAAAAATTGTGAAAAGTCTTATAAAAGTTGTGAAAAAGCTGTAAAGGGGCTATGATGGAAAGTTATATTATACATCTAGATTATATAGGGAGCTGATAAAATTGGTAAATTTCTTAGACACAATTAAAACTAACACACTCATATTTGATGGTTCAAAGGGATATATGCTTCAGAAATTCGGCATGAAAGGCGGAGAATGCCCTGAATTATGGAATGTGGAACATAGTGATATAGTAAAAAAAATATATAGTTTATATAAAGATGCAGGTTCGGATGTAATTCAAACCAATACTTTTACCGGCAGCAGAGTTCACCTTGAAAAGCATGGCCTGGGACATAGAACATACGAATTAAACTATGAAGGTACCAGACTGGCAAGGGAGGTAATGGGAAATGATGGTTTTGTAGCTGCATCAATAGGCCCGACAGGTAAACTATTTGCGCCTTTGGGAGATCTTACCTTTAATGAGGCTTATGAACTGTTCAGGGAGCAAGTTAAAGCTGTAGTAGATAGCGGAGCAGATATTATCAATTTTGAGACATTTACTGATGTAGCCGAGGTGAGGGTTGCTTTGCTTGCTGCAAAAGATATTACCAATCTTCCTGTAATCTGCTCAATATCATTTGAAGCAAATGGGAGAACTTTAATGGGTACAGATCCTGAAACTGCTGTTTTAATATTAAAATCACTAGGCGCTGACATGTTGGGTACAAATTGTTCTTTCGGTCCTGAGTTCATGTTAGATATTGTTAAAAAAATGTACCAGGCAGGAGCGGGGTACATTAGTGTAAAACCTAATGCAGGTTTGCCTGAAATCCTAGATGGTGAACCTGTTTATAAAGCAACTGCCGAAAGATTTGCTGGCTTGGCGGCTGATTTTGCAAAATATGGGGCAAGGCTGATAGGAGGCTGTTGCGGTACTACTCCGGAATTTGTAAGTGCTATAAAGAAAAAAATTGACAGTATTAATTTGAATGCCAATTTGGAGAGAGTATGCACTGATAAATGCACCGATAAATCTACCGAAAAAATGGTTTCATCCAAAATGATTTCCTCCGGCGTAAGATGTATTGCGGTTGGTGAAGCTGGAATTGAAAAGATTATTTTTGAAGATATGAAGAAAAGTATGAATATAGGTAAATTAAGTTCCTATGAAGATAAAGAACTATTATCCTGCCTTAAATCCGGAGACGTGAGTATTGTAGAAGATGTAGTAATGGATCTTGCAGGAGAAGATTATGACGCAATACATATATGCGTTGATAATGTTATAGAAGCTATAATACAAAGCTATGAGAAAGCTGATAATGAAGAGTGTGGAGAGTGCACAAAAACCGGTCATACTCTTTTGGCCCAAGTTGTAAATGAAGCCCAAGGTTATTTAAAGGAACCTTTTGTTATTGAAACCAAATATCCTAACGCACTGGAGAGTGCCTTGAGAATATATAAAGGGAGAGCAGGAGTTATTCTTAATGAGACTTTAGATATTAATGATAATATTAAACGTGAGATTTCGAATATAGCTAAAAAATATGGCGCACTGGTTATAAAGCGTAATAGCTGAAAACTTTGTAGGGGTGCATTTAAAATTTTTGAAAAAATATGTTCCAGAAGCTATCGTTACGGTACTTAGAGCCTTTAAATTCAGCTACGGGCAAAATCAAACTCACAAAATAATATGAATAAAA
>DAOSDD010000186.1:0-9052 GCA_035362115.1 Clostridiales bacterium
ACAGCTTTCATCTGCTCTATTAAAATAGAGAGGATTCCCGCTGTGTTTCCTAAAAATATCATCGTAGTATTTCGCATGAATTGCAGTTTCAACCTCATCAATTAACAATACTCCACCTGCTGCTTGCGCAATTCCATTTGCTAGCGATAATACTTTTTTGATGCCATCGCCATAAGTAGAAAGAGGCATATTTCCAAGTGTTGCATGCTTTACATATTCAGTTGGACGGTTATTGTCCACATTTCTTAATATTAAGAGATCAACAATTGCAGGATCAAACAACTGTATAAATTCAAATAGAATTGTCCCCAGTGCACCTTACCAAAATTACCCTCAACGAGAAGGAACTCAATCTAATTATATTTAAATAAAATTATCATGGATAAAAATAATGAATTTTTTTATATCGACTAAATTGTTCTGTAGAATATTATAAATTATTCTTTTATTTATTTTGAGATATTCGTGAGATAATATATTTCTAAGTCCTACCATATTTTTGTAAACTTTTGTTTCATTATCACTTAAATATTTTTCCTTATTTAAAATATTGAATGCTTCTCCTAGAGTATCCGGATTACCTATATTGTTATCTACTACTATATGGGTAGCAATATCAATCATCATGTTTATAGCAATAAATAAATTATATTCTATTACATCTTGTATGATATCATCTTTCAAAAACTCATCCAAAGATATTTCCTTGAATCTTTCAATTTTATTTAAAGAAATAGATAATTGATTAAGTCTCTGTTTAATTACTTCTATATTAACCATAAAATTTTACCTCATCTTTTAGTCTATTAATGGTTCTATCATAATATAAATCCAGATATTTTTTCATATCATTGTACTCAAACAACGTTTTTACTTTATAACTTGTTTCTATTGCTTTATCTCGTGAAAACAACAATATGCTATTCTTGTAAATTTCATATTTTAATAAAGGGGTTGCATCATTTAGTATAATCAAATCAATTTCTCTTTTGCATGCTTCAGTTAAATCCACCTTGATTTCAAGATAATTCTCCACGGCAAGTTCCTTTTCTAAATATATTGCAATATCTATGTCACTATCTGTTCTTATAACCCTTTGGGCATATGAACCGAAAATATAAGCAAATACTATATTTTCATATCCTATCAGTATATTTTTACACTTTTCAATATTATCCATGCAATTCTCAACTCCTAAAACAAACTGCCAGTATTAAGTACGAAATCAAATAATTCATATATCAATTGTATCATAAATTATCACAAAAGCAAGCTTTAAACGTTCATCCTACGCGGTTTTAAAGCATTTAAAACCTGCTTCTGTTACCTTGATGTAGCTTACGATTTGCAAATTCTTCATTATTTCTTTCAAATCGTAAACTATATAGATAGAGATTGAACTGTCTGCTCCAAAGATAAACATTTTCTTTTACGTATTCTCCCACCTTATAGTGCAATTACTTCAGGACTAGTATTATTCCTCATACTGAATATCCGGTCAGCATTATCAAAGATACCATTACCGATAATAACTAATATTTTTGCACTTTTTTTTTTAGCTTTTTGTAATATTCACCAAATATTATCAATAGCTTTACGTGCTATTTCTATCCATTCTGTAAAGCGTGCAGAATCTTTCCGGCAGGTATGTGTATCACGCAAAATAAGCTCAATTATGCCACCTTTTGCTTTTTGAAGTCCAGTGACCAGTTCTTGTTCTACAGCATCAGTATCAAAATAATCAAATGCAAGAAACGAAGGTTGAGGTTTCCATGTCATAATATAATCTTTCCCAAGTCTTGGTACAAAATTTGAAATATCTGCCCAAGGACAAACTGCGACTCGCCTGAGGTTTTTAATCTTTAAAACTCCATCCAGTTTTTTACCAGGATCGTCGCAACATCCATATCCGTTTAGCCCAAAATTTTCTAATAATTCTCTCTCATATTGCAGTACAAATTCCTCATGCATGGCTGGTGACACATTGGAAAACTCTTGTGCTTCAGCAGCTGCCCAGAGGTCGCGCAATCTAACACAATCGGGTGTAAAACCTTCATGCGGAAGCTCATCTGTATATCCAATACCACCTGTATAGTGAAATGTGAAATCATTATTTAACGACAATAATTTCTGATTTTCATACTGCTGGAGCATATGTTTTATACCATCTGTAAAGAACCGCATGACATCATGCACCATCTTGGGCTCATCATACAAGTCCATATACATATTATCAAGACCTCTGTAGTCACAGTACCAATGCATTATATGAAAACTCAGTCTTGTTATCCCTACAAGCTTAACCGGTAAAATATCACCCAAGCAACTATAAACCAACTCATAATTCTCAGCGCTTGCTGCTTTATCATGTGTAATAGACGGAAATGATAGTTTTTGCTAATCTGAAGGTTCATTAATAATTGGCTCATGATGCCATGTTCCCCCTGCTTGCTTTGAATTAATACGCTTTGGCTCAACACCCCACATAGAATTATGTATAACTTTTTGTACATTTATATCGTCATGGCACGGTACATCATCAGGTATATACTTGTGACGTATTAGACGCTGTTTTAAATCATATTCAATTTCCCTCAGCAGAGGGGTTTCACATACCAGGGATTCATATGGAAGCAACTCATTCCATGCTCCATCAGGATGTACAAATACAACTGGTCTTTCAGCTCTAGGCGTATTGTGAGAAGTCCATAACTTTTTCCTTTCTTCCTGCTCAGGCAACGCAGCAATTTCAGCAACCTGCTTCGCAAGTTCACGCAGAATACTTTTGTCATGTATTAAATTCTTATCAGGCATATAATCACTCATTGTATATATGTTCACCTACTTCGTATCCCACCACTGATAAATCAAATAGCAATAAACAAATATATTTCCCTGTAAGAGGAAAGTTTGAGCAACAACAGTTTAAGCCTCTTATTGACCAATTGGATTATCTATCCAAGCGGAAACCCTTTAATATCCTTAGAACTCAGGCTATTTTCTTAAATATACTTGATAAGCTA
Organism: Clostridiales bacterium; assembly: GCA_035362115.1. GTDB lineage: Bacteria > Bacillota > Clostridia > Acetivibrionales > DUMC01 > DUMC01. Next base: position 3,024 of record DAOSDD010000186.1, read on the forward strand.
GCATCATTAACCAAGTCATCAGCATCAGAAACCCGGGAACTTGCAATTCAGATTATGGACTTTATTGCAGAAAATTTTAACAAACCATTAACTTGGAACCATCTTTCAAAAAAATTTAATTACTCCCCTGATTATCTTGCCCGAATAATGAAAAAACATTATGGAATAACTCTGGGGCAGTATATTCAAGAGTTTAGGATAAATAAGGCAAAGGAGTTATTAGCCAATACCGATTACCCCCTTTCTGCCATATCTCGTGAAGTAGGTTACAGTGATGTTTCTTTGCTTTATAAAGCTTTCAGAAATCAGGAAGGAATTGCACCCGGTATATGGCGCACAAACTGCCGGGGTGTTTTAAAGCACTGAAATCTGCATATCTAGTCATATTTACATGAAAGTAATGCCTCCTGTTTTTTTACATAGCAACTATCTTTATTGACCAGTTGCCTTCCTTCACTTTCTGTTTTGGCTTAAGAATAATTCTATAAAGATAACTGCCCCATTGATCAATTAACCTCATATCATTTAGTTGTATGGTTTCATAAGAATAATCAAAAACATCAGTGTCAAATTGCAGGAAAGGTATTCTTCCTTCTGACATGTTTTTCGAAAATTCTTTTTCATAAATGTTTTCTGGTTCTTCTTTTGCTGAATCCATTTCAATACCTTTTTTTAAATCATTTTCAAATTTTTCCTTAGTTTTAAGGCATATTTTACCTTTTGTTTCATTACCGGAATTCTCTTGACTTTTATAAACAAGTTTGCATGGGGTCATATAAGTTAGCTTAATATCATCGGACAATTCAAACAACTTAAAATCCTCTATAATTTCAATATATTTTTCGCTGTCACGACTTAAATGGCAGCTCCTTTTCCAATAACAGATACCGCTTTCTTCAGGGTACGCTTTATCTATATTCATTGCAAGCACTGCTTTTCTATTATCATTATGATATATTACATTTGTTGCCTTATAAACTCTGCCTTCCTTTTGCTGATAACCGTTAACTGAAGGAAGATTATGGAATGACGATTGCATTGTCCAAAGGCTGTATCTTTCCTGGCTGAATGTTTTCCCTGAGTATATCTCCACACCGGGATCAACAATGACAGGTTCGGCATTATAATAAACGATAAAATTTCCTACATCATTATGATTATGACTTTCAGCATTATGCCCGCCTTTTGCCGCAATATAGAAACCTTCGTACGAACCATGCTGTTCCCTTGCAGCCATCACCTGAATATCTTTAAGCCATACATCACGGATATAATAGTCTACTTTCCGGCCTTCTGGTATTTTACAACAGCTGAATTCAGCACTGCATTTGGTTGCAGTCATATCGGATTTAGATGAATCGGATTTAGATAAAAGTACGGTCATCCATTTGTTATTAAAAAGCATAGGAAGTTCTCGTATTAAAATATTAGGCTTTCGTGTTGCCAATTTTCCACCCTCATCTTCTCTTAAAAATGCTTCTGCTTCTTTCATAAACATTTTCGCTCCAATATCTGCAAGTGTATCATCACTAATCCTTCGCCCATATCTATACACAAGATCGTTAGATAGCCTGAGTTTGCTTGATGCGTCAGCAAAATTTATGAAATTATCTTTGCCTATATACGCACGATAGAAATATCTTCCCATATCTTTTATAAGAGGTTCATTATATATGTCAATTATTCCGTCAGTTGCAAAATATAACTGCTCAAGTATATCAAAAAGAGCAGCCGGTGCCATTGACCAATAGCTTATTCCCTCATCGCAACCTCCATCCGCAGGATAGCTTCCAATATATATGTCAGTAATTTCCATAGCTTTCAGAACACCCTGGATACGCCTTTTCCAATCATCTTCAAGCATCAGAAATGCTATAAGGCAGCATGAATTACATGTAGGATTCCAGTTATTAATTGGATGAAGTACCTTCATTCTCGGATTCATCATTCTTTGAAATCCCATCCACCATATATCGTCATTTTCAAGGAATGGTGTTAATATCCTCTTATTTATTTCATATTTAATTCTTCTGTTCATATTAACACTCACTTTATCAAATGCAGAACCCATCAGGTAATATGCCCATGTAAGCAAAGATGCCGTTGCAGCTGAGCTAAGGTCAATAACAGGATCTGTTGCATCCGGTAAAGGATCCGGCCAGTTTCTGTGCATATAACTATTTGCAGGTATGGCCCAGGAAGATTCCTCACAAATACTCCATATTCCATTTATGATATTATCAATATATTCGTTTTTACCATTGAGGCATTCTGCTAAAATAAGAGTCCGTAATACCTGCCTTTTCGCAGATACCTCTAATCTTTCGGGAGTATCTTCATTTTTTTTACATGATTCTATGAAGTCAGATGCACTAAGAGACGGCCACTTAAAATTTCTATACACTTCGGCTTCGTTTATCACCGGTTTAGATAAAACAGGCATTACTAATTTCCATCTGGCTCTATCATCAATTGTGGGAAAAGGCTTGATACCATCAACAGGTAGTAGAATATTGCTGATTTTATTACCATATCGTTCGATAAGCATTTTATTTAACTTCCTCCATTTCAATTAGTGACATAAAATTGATTCCGGTGCAAAAACTCATTCAGCGGTCATCACGTTGTAATTTGTAACACTTCATCTTGCATTTTTATTATTTACCTAAATTTCCGACCTTGCTCTCATGGTATAATTTGGGGTGCATTTTATGTACCCTTACTCTTATTATCTAGTTGACAAAATTACTTCAAGTTGGTTTCAATGATTGACTAAGGGGAATAACAAATTTATCACCAGGCTCTGCATCGTAAAGAAAACCTTTTCCTTCATCATCTTCATCTGCCAATCCTCTTATCAAAGTAACATCTCCGATATCAAGAGCAAACAGGTTATTACCAATTTTCTCTGCACTAATAATTCTATATACAGCATTTCTTATGTCTGCATATTGTACAGTTTCTTCTCTTAATTCAGGTATGCTTTTCATAACATAGCCGGTTCTCCTTGCTGCATAATTTTCTATGTAAATATATCTACCCTTAAGTTTATGGATAATCATACCTAAATTATTATGATCTATGAAATCTTCTTTGCCTGAATCTTCTGCATTTCCGCTATCATCTTTATCCGAATCTCCAAAGTCTTCATTAATACGGACTATAAGCCTGTTGCTAAAAGAAGGGCATCGTGTAAAATCTTCCAGCGTACCTGTTAATGCTCCATATTTACTGTTAAAAATTACAGATCCGTCAACAGACATATATGTACCATGGCAAATAAAAGCATATGCTGTTTCTCCTCCCTGTTCAGAATAAACGCCATACACGCCCGTAAAAATAATTCTATTGTCTACCAGATAGCTGGTTTCAGGGTTCAAGGTGCTAATAATATAATCAGTTCTACCATTATTTAAAACTAACTTAATTGCTGCTGTATCAATTGTTTCTTTATTTTTATCATTCTTCTCTGCAGTAATTTTACCTAAAATATGAATGCTAACTTTTTCTAATGATTTTATAAACCTTTTCTCTTTATATGGCTCAATTACACTGACAAATTGACTTTCCAGATCATTGTTTTTGCTTCTATGTGCTATCATATACCTCAATTTTTCAGGATTTCCTACCTTATTCTGCGGAGGCTGCCCATCCGACAGTGCAACACTGTTCACTCTGTTTAGCATTGTAAGCCTTAAATGAATATCTGTATCTTTCTCCAATGCTCCCCATGTATCTTTTATATCCCAATCTATACTAAAGCCAGGTTCCGGATTATATGATCGTTCTACATTATATAGGTAATGAAATCCACTGCCTTTATATGTTGCAGTACAGTTTTTAAGGTCATCATATCTTTCCATATACTCAACTTCCGGTCCGGCATATGTACCTCCATCCTGTTTTTTAAATTCAATGCCTTCACTGCTTACATTAGCTTCTGCTCCATGGAAACTATAGTAATGATCATTCCCTCCCTTTACACGGAAAATATCAACAATGTATGAGTTCTCACAATCAACCCTGATCATCATTATAGATCTTCTATAAAGTTCGATTTCAGAATAAGCAAATGGTGCTTCTACATCAATGATTTTTACATCAAGAGTATCTTCAAAATGTTTTGAAATACCGGTATACATACGATCTTGCTTTTTTGCATCAACAACCACTGTATTATGACTAATAGTGTTATTACCCCATTCTGTTCTGTGACTGCAATCATGTCTTGCAAATTCAGGATAGCCAAGATCAGGAGTTAAATCAAGCCCGAAGGCATATATACCAAGGTTCAGTGCATCCTGGTGCCCATGCCATATAGTCCTTCCATAATATATCCAAGCAGCTTTACGAGTATCCTCTTCTATACCTGGTGCTATTTCAGTATTATCGCTGCCATCCTTTAACACCGCATAACCATACCCTGTTAAATCTATACTTTCTACTAGAAGCTTTCCTTTATTCTCAATAACAGATTTTACATCGTTCTCAATTTCACCGGCCAAAGGATGAAATATATTCAAACAAAGACCATCAGCTTTGTTTTGATTTAATAGATATGCCTGTTGTGCTAATTCCGGATCTTTATATCTTCTGAATCCATCAAGTGTAATGCTTTTGTTTCCATATAAAAACGGTTTCCCTGAACTTCCGCTGTCAGCTATGGAAGGGATATACTTGTCAAGGGTTATAAGTGGATGCAATGCTAAATACATTTTTCTGAATTTTGGACTTTTATATAAGTTTATTACATTTCTAGCCTTATTTTGTTTTGTAAATTCTTCATCCTGTTCTTTATAATATTTTTCATAGTATTCTTCATAAAGTTCAAGAATATCTGCCAGATCTTTTAATTGACTCAACCAAAGATAATTATATCCAGGAGCAGCTTCATTTCCATGCCCATCTCTATCTACATCATAGTATAAAACATTCAAAATATTTCCGCCTGTTACCTTCCAATCAGGCTCACCCACCAATCCTCCAGGTTTAAGAAGCCACTTCATCCATTCTTCTGCCGCATTCTTATCCTCCAATACCAGTGCCGCCATTGCCAGTGTACTCTGATGCATACCTACATTACCTTTTATTCTGGCATCTTTTATCCTTGGATATACAAGCCTGATTATATTATTTTCAATATTTTCCCTAATATGGTCAATATCGGTTTTTTTATTATCAAACCCGTATAATTCAGCTTTTTCATTTAGAAAAGAGATAACATCTGTACAATCTTTGTTGTAAATTTCAGGAAAGAAAGCGTCATATGCGCTAATTAATTTCTTTGCTACTTCACATTCCGATATTGCCCCGGTAATATTGCCTTTTTTTGTTATACCATGGTTATGTCTGTACCCATCCTCAATTCTATACTGTGAAGCATCCATATCAGGGTAAACATCCGCCACTCTGTCCAGAATTGCAATACCTGCTCTTCCATATCTTGCTTCTCCTGTATACAAATATGCATCCTTTAGAGCTTCAATTATGCATAAAATTGAATTTTTCCTTTCACCAGATGCTCCACCGCCATCCATCCATATATACCAATGATTATAGTATGCTGCAAAGGTATATCTTCTGCTTTTTTCATCTATTACACCATAACCATCATCTACACACCAATTTTCAGGTTTATCAGGGTATAATGTGTTTTTAAGAAGGCTTATGTCTGCTATTTCAGGATAAAATAATCCATATTTGCCTATTCCGCTTTTGTAATATGCTTCGAAGTCATTTGATGGAAAAAATGTCCCACAGTTGGGACATTCCAATTTCCACGGCATATTTACACTATCTGCCACCCAGGGATAATGTCCGAATTTGTTTATTCCCTTTCTGCATACCGGGCAGCCATCATCGCACACTGCTGCACTTCTGGGTATACTCTGGGAGGTAACCAGACTCCATAAATAATCAATTCCTAAAGACAGGTAATACTCAGCATTTTCAACCGACTCATTCATTATATCTTTTGTCGAGTAGACTCATTCTTTTCTCCTTTCTTGTGAGTTAGGCGAAAATTAAGC
>DAOSDD010000187.1:0-8994 GCA_035362115.1 Clostridiales bacterium
AATATCTGAAAAAAGATTATCCCGTTCATTATAATAAAGCCGGGCAGATTGCTGTTATAGGAGAGATGCCAAAGCCGGATGGAATTGGAAAAATCTTAGTTGCTACGGGGGGAACCAGCGATATGCCAGTAGCAGAAGAGGCGGCATTTACTGCAGAAGCCCTCGGGAATACGGTTATAAGGTTATATGATGTTGGCGTTGCAGGACTTCATCGGCTTTTATCTTATTTAGAAGAAATTATGAGTGCAAGAGTTATTATCGCTATTGCAGGGATGGAAGGAGCTTTAGCCAGTGTAATTGGAGGACTTGCAGATTGTCCCGTCATTGGCGTACCCACTAGTGTTGGCTATGGTGCTTCTATGGGTGGAATTTCCGCATTATTATCAATGCTAAATTCCTGTGCTAGTGGAGTGAGTGTGGTAAATATTGATAATGGATTTGGAGCAGGGTATTTGGCAAGCATGATAAATCATATTTCAGCTAAGCCGTAAGCCTTATAAGCATAAGAATCGCTTTGATAAATTAAGGTGCTGTATTTCCTCAAAAAGTGCCATTTAAAGCTCATACTACATAGATTTGAGCGATAAAGGTATTTTCTTTGATTAGTCTTTTGTTGAAAATAATATACAGGGGGATAGAAAATGAGAACACTTTATTTTGAATGCAATATGGGAGCTGCAGGGGATATGATAATGGCAGCCTTACTTGAGTTGCATCCAGATGCTTATGGTTTTATAGAAAGGTTAAATAAACTGGGCATTCCCGATGTCGAAGTTGTTTTAACTAAGGTCATTAAATTAGGAATTACGGGTTCTCAGGTTTTAGTAAAAGTGAGAGGGACGGAAGAAGAAAGTCACGATGTTCATTATCATGGGCATAGTAATGGTCATAGTCACGGGTATGAGCATAGCTACGAGCATGATAATAATGACGAACATGAACATAGTCACGAGCATGAGCATCACCACCATGCTGGAATTGAGGATATCGATAAGATTATAAGGGGATTAGCTGTTTCTGCTAAGGTTAAAAATGATGCCCTCGCTGTTTATGGATTAATTGCAGAAGCAGAAAGTCGAGCACATGGAAAGCCTGTAGAGGATGTGCATTTCCACGAGGTAGGTACTATGGATGCAATCGTAGATATTGTAGGTGTATGTATGCTAATAGAAGAACTAAATCCCCAAATAATTCTTGCATCACCTATTCATATCGGGGGCGGTCATGTACGTTGTGCACATGGTATTCTACCTGTACCGGCTCCCGCTACTGCTTATATTTTGCGGGATGTACCGGTTTACGGAGGTGCAATTAAGGGAGAACTATGTACTCCTACCGGTGCGGCCATCTTAAAACACTTTGTTTCTAAATTTGGTGTGTTGCCGGTTATGAGAATATCTAATATAGGATATGGAATGGGGAAAAAAGATTTTGAAGCAGCAAATTGTGTAAGGGCATATCTTGGAGAAACAGATAAACACGAAAAGGAGGTTGTAGAATTGCGTTGCAATATTGATGATATGACCCCCGAGGGAATAGGCTTCGCGCTTGAACTTCTCATGGAGAAGGGAGCTTTAGATGTATATACAACTCCAATTGGTATGAAAAAATCCCGACCCGGCGTGCTCTTTACATGCATATGCTTCAGGGATCAAGTAGATGAAATGAAGTCTTTAATTTTGCGCCATACAACAACACTTGGAATAAGAGAGATTGCATGCAAAAGATATACTCTTCACAGAGAAAAATCAATCATTGAAACTAAATATGGACCTATTACCATAAAAACAGCAACAGGAGGTGGTTTTTCAAAATCTAAGCCGGAATATGAGGATATAGCAAAGCTTGCACGGGAAAATGGAGTATCTCTGAATGAAATAATGGATGAAATAAGATAGAGAATAACTTGCCAATGAAAGAACAAATTATTTTATACAAATTTAATTGTCAATTAAGCAATAAGTTAAGGGGAGCATTTACTGGATTTGAAGAAAGAATTACCAATGGTGCATTTGTTAAGTTATTAAAAATGCACCATTAATACAAAAATAAAGCAAGACAAATAAGAGATAACATCAATCCTGTGGTAGCGGTATTACTATATCCATTCCGCAAACTGTTTTGACCTCTACCTTTATACCGTATACGTGGCTTATATTTTCAGGAGTCATTATTTCTTTACCTCCATAAGCATAGACTTTATTATCTTTAATAAAAAGGAAACGTTCACAGTACCTTATAGATAGATTTATGTCATGAATTACGATAATTACACTAATATTTTCCTGTTTAGCAATTTCTCGTATTACCGACATAACCTCATACTGATTACGCAAATCCAAATTACTGGTAGGTTCATCTAAAAGCAAGATACCGGGCTGCTGTGCCAGTGCTCGTGCGAGCATAACCTTCTGCATTTCGCCACCGGATAGTTCGTCTACATAACGCAGGGAAAAATTCTCTAATCCCATACGTTTAATTACAGATTCTGTGATTTCTATATCTTTTTGTTTAGGCTCAAACTTTATATAGGGTTTACGACCTAAAAGAACTGTATCAAACACAGTAAGCTTATCTGCAAAATTCCTTTGTGCTACATATGCAACAGACTTTGCTATTTCATTTCTTTTAAGATTTCGAATATCCTCACCGTTTATATAAATTATGCCATTTTGTGGGGTTAAAATATGGTTAAGGCATTTAACAAGCGTACTCTTTCCGGCCCCATTATTTCCTAGAATGGCAATACATTGACCATGACTTGCATCAAATGAAATTTGTTCAAGAATAATGCGGTCTTTTTTATAAGAAAAATCGAGGTGTTTGACTTTAATCATCTTTTACCAACCCCCTTAAATAGAAGGTATAAGAATAAAGGTGCACCTAAAAAGGAGGTTATAGCTCCAATAGGCAAAATAATTGGAGCTACTGCCAAACGTGCCACAGTATCACTTAGTAAAAGCAATAATGCTCCCATTATGGCTGATGCAGGGAGTAAATACCGATAATCATTACCTATACACCGGCGCATTAAATGTGGTGCAATAAGCCCGATAAAATTAATAATTCCAACAAAAGATACAATAGTAGCAGCAGCAAGAGAGCAAAGAAACATACCAATCAGACGCATGAACTCCACATTAACTCCTAAGCCTTTAGCAGTTTCTTCCCCGCTTTGAATGGCATTGAAATTCATGCGATTAAATATAAAATAAGTTAGCACTAAAATAACTACCACAGACATTATCAGAATTTCTCTCCAACTAGTGCGCCCTAAATCTCCAAATGTCCAAAAAACTACTGCAGCAACCTTTACATCGGCTGCAAAATACTGTAGTAAAGTCGTTGCACCTGAGAACATGGAACTTAATGCGACACCGGAAAGAACCATGGATTCAGGTGTAATCTTGTTAAAGCGAGATAATCCCAGCACAACCAAAGTTGATAGCATTGAGCTGATAAAAGCACAAATAGATATTAAATAGGGATTTAAAATAGTAATGCCATCAAGAGTTTGGTTTTGCATACCGGCACCTAGAATAATAATTGCAAAAGATGCACCAAAGGCAGCACCCTGTGCAATTCCCAATGTTGAAGCAGAGGCAAGTGGATTGTTAAGAAGGCTTTGCATAACACATCCTACAGATCCCAGACCGATGCCGGCGACGACGGCGGTAATGATTCTAGGCAAGCGGTGGTTAAAAATAATCAATGATGATTGTTTGGTGCCCCACCCTAAAAGTGTTGAAATAACAAGTTTTAGAGGAAGCCCCGCCGAGCCTGCACTAATAGCCAATAATGCAATTAATATAGTCACTAATAAAATAAATAAAATAAACAAGTATTTATAGTGTATATATTCTTTATAAGTTCTGTGAGTTTTCATCAATGTCTATTTTTCTCCTATGGAAATTTTATCAAACTTATACCCAGCCTCCAGGAGTTTGTCATAGAAAGGCTGACCTAGCATTGTAGTAAAAATCTCATCTGCCTTTTTTATTGGATCAATATCAGAAAATTTTTCCGGGTATATTATTTTTCCTGCATAATAGGCATTAGCAATAGCGATTTCCATATTAGTCCAATTATAATTATAAGAAATTTGAGAATAGACATTCCCGTTTTTTACTGCTTTTAAATTATTATAAAAAGCTTTATTTTTTGCATAATCCTCATTAACTAAATGCATGTTAGTAGGATTTAAGAAAATTATATCCGGATCCCATACTGTAAGTTTTTCCAAGTCTATCAACAAAGAACCGGATTTACCTGTTTCATCTACTACGTTTTTCGCATGAATAGCTGTAAATGGAGGATAGTCTGCATACGTACCTTCAATACCATGTGCGCCACGGAAACTTACAGCTCCCGAATAAACAGAGGGTTTACTATCATTACCAATATCCTTTGTTCTCTTGTCTAAATCCATTTGACAGCTTTTAACGTAATCAATTACTTTGGTAGAATGTGCATTAGTTCCCATTATTTGTCCAACTAATTCCAAGGCAAAATAGAAACTTTCATCAAACATATTGGTAGGATAAACCGCTACCGTAGGTATGCCTGTTTTCTCTGCTACATTTTTGATAGTATCTTCATCAGTTAGTCCAAAAATAACATCAGGTGCAAGGTTTATTAGTTCTTCAATATAACATGTATCATTACTGCCTCCACTGCCAACAGAGGCTATAGTGGAAAAATGCTGAGCATTTACTACTGTGTATGGCATTGCAGGTAGATTCTTTTTATCCATATCTGTAATACCTACCAGCTTATCTGCACAGCCTGCATATGTTAATATTCGAGCTGCACCACCAATAGCAGCGGTAGTTTCTACTTTTTTAGGAACCTTAACCTCTCGACCAAAAGCATCAACAATGGTACGGAAGTCGGATGAAGCATTATCAGAATTCAGAGGTAAATTACCAGGTGTATTAGTAATAGTATTAGTTTTACAACCTGCTAAGAGTAGTAGAAAAATTAAAACACTAATTATTAGTTTCTTTTTCATTGTTATCTTTTTAATTATATTTTCTTTCATAGTTACAATATTTTCCTCCTTGTAAAATGGTTTTATAAATAATATTTCAATGGGGATAATGATGTTTTGTTCCACGTTCCTAGTTATAATTATTGCTTTACCATCCTCTATCATAGGTTTTAAAGCAGTCGGCGCAGACTATTTTACCGTCTTGTAAATGAGCTTTATGTTCTGGTGTACCTTCTTCACAAATTTCACAAACAACGGTTTTTAATAGCCTTGCTCTTTCAGGCAAATCAAATTTAGGCTCTGAAAAGGTGAAAATCTCATCTACCTGAGAATTTAAAAGATATTCCTTCCATTGATCTCTATCCATGCCTTTATTTTGCGAAGGCTTTAAGCATACCCTAAATTTTTGTCCGGTTTTACGATTAAAAAATGAAAATGCTTGTTTACCGGTACCGCGGTAGATAAGATTGCCTTTCCCCAAAGTACAACTGAAAATCGCCTGGACTGCATCTACCCCACAGGCATCGTTTTCTGTAACACATACTATTTCTTCATCATCGGAAAATTCAAGTTGCATTTTTTCTGCTGCAGCTTCGCATGCCTTAAATCCGATAGCAAGCCCCGGACACTCATGCCCGTGAAAGGCTACAGATTTATCCCATAATTGTTTATTCATTCCAACACCCCGTTCATATAATAGCTCCTTCTATTAAAACTCTATATAAAAATCTGTATATAGAGCTTCGATAAAACTTTGTGCAAAAACCCCATAAAATAGAAAAAAGCTCAAATAGAGCTTTCTAGCTTTCATTTAATAGCTTCATGCTATTCTATTCAGGCCGATATAGAATTTTATAAAGAAACAAATATTAAAACTTTTAACTCTTGACAGCTATATAATAAAACTTTTCTCACAAAGATTTCGTATCTTTGAAATGTATTTCGTATACATATATTCTCACTGTTTAAAAGTATAGTAATTTTCCGGGTATTTGTCAATAGAGATAGAGGGATATGAGGGCGAGATAGCTTTTTTTATTTTCTGTGATATTTATAATAAGCTATCAGTGTTAAATCTTCTCCCGTATCTTCATCTTTATATCTGATATTTACTCCTGCAAGGCTCATAAGCTCATCTAACCCTATGTTTTCTACAGGATGTCTGAAAACCGTCCTGGCATTGCAGATTATGACAATATCGCCGTCAACAACATTTATAACTCCATCTTTGCCAAGGATTGTTTCACCACTTTCTGTTCCTTTACGTAAAGATACATACTTTATTTTTCTCCCATCGATTCTGTGCAGGAGTTCATTATTAATCTTTTTACTGCTTCTTTCCCTCATTATACCTGACACCGCCCGGTTTTGTGTTTTAACCAGCTACGTTTCTGCTAAATAGGTTATGTTTATGCTGAGTAAGTTATTTTACAGCTTTAGGTTATTCTATCCTTTTATGCTTAAAAGATTTCCTGTTATTTGCATAATCTTCAACAATATGCCCGTTACCTGTAAGTTTATATTTATAAATTACAAGCCCCTCAAGTCCTACAGGACCTCTTGCATGTATCTTGTTTGTGCTTATTCCAACCTCCGCTCCAAAGCCATACCTGAATCCGTCACTAAACCGGGTTGAGCAATTCCAGAAAACATTACCTGAATCAACAAGATTCATAAACATGCAGGCAGCATTTTTATTTCCTGTAATAATGGCATCTGTATGTCCTGAACCATAGGCATTAATGTGATTTATTGCTTCGTGAATATCATTGACAATTTTAATTGATAATTTGTAATCCAGATATTCAGTTTTCCAGTCTTCTTCATTAGCCTTCTCAGTTGGTATTACCGCTCTGGTTTTTTCACATCCTGTCAGAACTACTCCCCTCTTATCCATCTCTTCTTTCAGTACTGGCAAAAAAGCAGTAGCAATTTTCTCATCCACCAGAAGAGTTTCTGTTGCATTGCATACTGCTACATATTGGGCCTTAGAATCAACTACTATCTTTACAGCCATATCTATATCGGCTTCCTCATGTACATAGCAGTGGCATATTCCATCTGCATGACCCAATACAGGAATTCTTGAATTATCCATTATATAGCGTACAAATTCATTGGATCCTCTAGGTATAACCAAGTCAATGAATTCGTCCATTTTCAGCATTTCATTTACATCAGCCCTTGTTTCAAGAAGCTGTATCCAGCCTTCCGGTATACCTGCCTCCTTTGTTGCCCGGGAAATAATTTCTGCTAGAATGCGATTAGTCTCCCTTGCTTCTGACCCTCCCTTAAGCAGTACACTATTGCCGCTTTTCAGACATAAAGTTGATATCTGCACTAAGGCATCAGGCCTGGATTCGAAAATAACTCCTATCACACCTATTGGGCAACTCTCCTTGCAAAGTTCCAATCCATCATCCAGTTCCGTAGTCATCAAACTCCTGCCAACAGGATCTTCCAACTTGATTAAGCTATATATTCCGTTTACCACATCTGATATTTTGGGCTCATCAAATTTAAGCCGTTTCAATAAGGGAGCGGAAATATTTTCATTTTGGCTTCTTTCCACATCTGATTTGTTTGCTCTGATTATCTCATCTTTATTATTTTTTAAAGCTTCAGCTATTTTAACCAAAGCTTTGTTTTTTAGTTCTGTATCGGAAGCAGCCAGTATAATTGAAGCTTCCCTGGCCCTAGATGCCATTTCTCTAATTCTCATACCTATCATGCCCGCCTCTCTTTTGCATTATATATACTACTTTATTGTCTTGTTTATTGCCTTGCCAAAGGAAAGTGTATAAATTATACCGGAAGCTATCTCATTTAATAGTTACCTTACTCATAACTAAAGTAACGAGAGTTCAGCAAGTATTTTCCAAAATTGGCAAAGCATTATAAACATTATATAATTAAACTTGTTTAATACATTTTAATATATTTATAGAAGTAATTCAACCTGGATGTTTTGAAGAATACTGTTTTATTGTTGCAATTCATGGTTGAATATTATACAATACTTATATACCATAATTTATGGAGGTACTATATGGCACGAACAAAATCAGTTGATAGTGTAAAGAAGTATACTGTTGTTTTACCGGAATCCTGTATTAACGAATTAAAAGTGTTGTCTGAAAAAAAAATTATAGACTCAATAAGCGCAGGGGTAAGAGAAGCTGTGGCTGAATATTTAGTAAAAGTAAAAAGAGAGATTTATAAGAAAGAACTAATGGAGGCCGTAAAGGACTCTGACTTTATTAAACGAAATGAAGAAGTTATTGAAAGCTTTAAATACGCTGACAAACAAACAGAGGAGATAATACACAAATGGTAAAAATGTGGTCTATATACTGGACAAACCTAGATCCTATTATCGGTTCGGAACAGGCTGGCACAAGACCATCACTGGTCATTTCAAATGATACGGTTAACGAAGTCATGCCAGTTGTTACAGTGCTTCCTCTCTCTTCAATAAAAAAAAGCAGCCGTATATATCCTACTGAGGTTTTTATTCCACAAACGCAATCCTCGCTCCCAAAGGATTCAGTAGCAATGATACATCAGATCAAGACAATAGCTAAAGTAAGAATTGGCTCAAAATGTGGTGATATTAATGATGAAAGCATCAGAGCCAATATTAAGTATGTAATTAAGCAGTATTTTGAATTATCATAAAAAGATAGAATTGCTTTGCAAGTACAGCCACATAGGAGTTTTGAGTGTTTACTGCATATGAAAGCTAAGAATTCATATCCACCAAAGATATCAAATTTTGATGAGAAAAAACCAAAGCCTAAACCTGTTTGATATTAAAGGTTAACAGAGAGGTCTTGTATATCTCATATCAACATCTCCTTCGAAGCATTATATTCCTCCTATCCTACAGTGATTTGTACTAACGTTACAACCCTCTAGGTTGTACAGTAAAGTGACTTAATTTTCCCTTAACTATTTTAAATTGTGAACCCTTTCCGCTTGACTTATAATCATAGTTTTGCTGA
>DAOSDD010000188.1:0-8974 GCA_035362115.1 Clostridiales bacterium
GCACTTTTTTATTTCAGTGCCTTGTAATGTGGAGCCCTCAATCGGAATCGAACTGTGACCTCATCTTTACCATGGATGCGCTCAAATTTCGATGTGATCCGTAGAAGGATTGATATTACTGCATTTGAAGGCTTGTAATACCCATGATTTTATAAAAAGTAAACCATTTGTAAACCATTTCACTTTTTCGGATGCTCAGAAGCTGTGTCCAGCAGTAAGAGTTTACGGCAATTCACAAGAAACTTCTTAATCAATTCACTGTTTTTATCCATAACAAAGTTATAAATTCAAAGGGAACCAGACGCATCCAATTCCCCGAGGTGTAGTCCGCAGACATCCACCGCAATTCCAAGAAAATCGTAACATTATTTATTTTGCTCCCTACCGGGCTATAAAAAATCATACTTCCTACCGGACGTTTTCATAATACTACATTATACATACCTTTTCAACTATAATTTAGATACAACCATTTTGCCTTTCAACGGATAATTGTGCATTATTTGTCTGTTAATATGTAGTCTGATTATTATTTGTAAGTAACTTTGCGACTTCTGTCAAGTTCAAAATATCTGGTTTCTGCTGATCTTCTAGATCAGCCAGACTTCTGCTCAGTTTTTGTAGCATAATAGCATCTTTGCCTTCAAGAACAACTTCTCCACATTTGGGGCATTTATATGAACTAACACCTTCTACAATTAATTTATATTTGCCCCATCCAGTGTTTATAGATATAGCTTTCTTTTCCATTTCCCCATTACAGATATAGCAACTCTTGCTCATGAGAAATACACTACCTTCTTTAAGAAATGTTATTCATCTTCACAATACCAGGCATAACCCTATTGGAATTATCTTACCCCTATCCTATGTGGTTATCTTTTTAATCTTCCTTTTGTCTCAGCCTTAATTACTGAGTTTTATTTTAATGAATTAAGAAACTCAGCAAAAGTATGAGGTATAACTCCACGCCTTATACTTGGCTCGCAGTACGCTTTATACAATGACTTTAGTCTTTTATCCATATCTTTATTTCTACATTTACTTATGAGAAACCCTATTGCTAACACATATTCAAATCCAACCAATTCAATATCACTAAGCTCAGGCATTTCATCAAGTACAATCATTGCACTACCATCTCGTGTAGAAAAGTAAGAAATATTATGAAATGCAGCATATGCAAGACTGTATACTTCACCACGGTTGTGAGTTTCGTCTCTTCTATAGTTAAACAATTCATGTCTGGCAATTTTATTAAACAATGTTGTGTACTGTGGATCTTTACCGTATAAGTCTCCCTCACTGACAACCTCTACATTTTTCCCAATATACTGTTTAATAAAATCTTGCCGTTTTTGATCAAGCTCACCCATAACAAATTCATGAATTTTGATATTCTGTGAATATTCAAATAATGCCTGCAAGTGGGAATCCCTCATATTTTCAAAGCTGTAATTAATGTCCTTATTCTGTTTATCAATCCCAACCATCAATACACAGGCATCCAGTATTACCGGACTTGACCGCACTGCACTAAGCTTATTCATTATTGCCCCATCTCACTTAACTTTATTAGTAAGCTTTCTCTTAAGCTATCATCTATTTCCTCTTCATCTTCACAGTCTTTAATGTCAAGAAACTCCATCATATTGTCCATAACAAGGCCTAGCTGGCTTACATCACTTTCAACTTTATCTAATGAGACATAGCCAGTATTATATGCTTTGGGAATCAACCTGTACATGACCTCATAAATATATGGATTCTCTGTAGCCATTAATTCCTGTATTCTTTTTGCAAACTGCGTCTTACTTTCCTTAAGGGTTTGTTTTATAAAATTATAATTTGATAGATATACTGAAATATCATCAATATATCCTTCTTCATATATACGGAACATCACAGCTTTTAAAGGCATACAGTATTGTACCGTCAAACAGTAACACAATGCTGCTACTTCATTAAATTCTGCATCTCCAAAATTTCTTTTTTTTATTAATAAAAGCCATCTCTCAATTGACTTTCTTAATGAAGATTCTGGAAGTAAGAATTCTGCAGCAAATCTACTTGCCTTTTGCTCACTTTTATCCTTCAAACTCGACAACGAGCATACTTTTGGGTTTTTACGAACATATTCCAGATCTTTGATATAATGGTAGTATTCATGTGCAGTGGCAAAAATCTGGTTAATTAATGGCTGACTTGAGTTTAAAATAATGTATGCATTATCTTTATTGGGATCTGGTAGATATAACATAGCATCCAGATCATTGTTATCAAACGACTCCTTCTCAAAGTAAATATTATTTTCTTTATCTCGAATAAATCTAAATATATCAGTCCCTATAGGTGCTATTCCAAACTCATGTCTTTTTTCTTGTGCAAGACTTTTAACCTGATTTACTTCATCAGGTTCCAAAGCATTGATGCTGAAATCATACCTTTCTTGAGAATACTTCTCTATAAAGGCTTGATAAAATAAATCATTCATTAATTGTCACACCTTTTGCTAATAGCAATATACTTTTCCCTAATCTTAATCCTGTTGATTACATTTTCAAGTTTTGACCTATCTGTTTCTTTTAACTGTCCCATCATCATTAGAACAGGGCTTTGCGTTTCCTTCATAAAGAAAGTATCAACTGGCAAATTTACTTTCTCACATAATTTTTGCAGTACCTCAAGAGATGGTATCTGCTTACCATTCTCCAATAGTGAAATAGTTGACCTATTGTTTATACCAAGTTCGTTGGCTACATCGTTTTGCGATTTATTGCCTTTAAATTCTTTTAGTTTCTGTACAAACAGTTCGCTGTTAAAATTTATAATCACTAGAAACCCTCCCCCATGTGTTAATTATTATAACACCATGCAATTTGTTTATCAATACATGTTATGATTATTAACACTATTATTTGACTATTATACGAAAATTATTTATTAATTTTATTAAATTTATCGGCATTCCTTTCATACGAGCATCTAATAGTTTTAATAGTATTGGTTTTCTATTTTAAACCCTGGAAGAAATAATGAGTATCAAAGTTAGAATTTTAGAAAAATATTAAAACAATCAGCTAATTGTTCATTTTTGCCCATTATTATTAACGCCATAGAGCAGAGACTATTTCATATCATTTATATTTTACTCCTGAAAATCTAGTCATTGCCCTGCAGAATTGTTTCCACCTACCAGGGAACATATTGCTCCCATATTTCATTATCTTTTTTCCAGTATCAAGTTGTACTTCAACACTCCATTGAGTTCCATCACAAATATGGGGATCCTCATATTTATCAACCCAGTATTCAAAATCACAGTTTTTTAAAGCTCTCAGCAATCCCTTCCAGGCTTCAGGAGCAATGTCAATCTCATCATCTGCGAATTCTTCCTGATCACAGTGAGTATAGCTACTCTTAAGCTTTCCATTTATTGCATCAGCCTCAATACGGCAGTTAGGCCCCCAAAAACCACCTATATAAGCTTTGATATATATAATAGAAGGCAAAATACTGATTTCGCAATATTTTTCCCATTCATAATTACAGTCCCTGCATATATGCAATGTACTATCTGGCAGCACACTACAGCCACCAAGAATAACTTCGTCCCTTCGGGATGCCTCTATCGCTTCAGGTGCAGGCATGCCGTATATAATATTTAGTGCATTGGTTGAACCGCATTTTGGGCAGATTAACTTTCTTCTTGGCATATTTTTGTTTCCTCAGCATCATATTTTACTTTTCTTCTCTGTCAAACAATGTATTTAATCTCGTTTTCCTCACACCATTCAATGGCAATCTGCTTTAATGCTTCTTCACGAAACTTGTACCAGTCATCTTCAACTTCAAACCGGATTATTGCGTCTTTAAACCTTCTAAAGGCTCCTCTACCTTGAATGGCAGTATAAAGAACATTGCTTATCCTGTCGTTCCTAATAGATCCACAGAACTCCTCCATGATGTCGTATTCGTTTATTTCCCACTTATCCGGCAATTCAATGTAGTTTTCCCAGTTTACTATTACATCCAGTGCATCCTTGATGGAATCCCGTTGCCAATCTGGATACTCTGAAAAGTCGTCATCTTCTTCAGATTCTTCTGCAATGGTAAGTTCCTCTGTGCTAACGGTGACTATTTCACCGGTCTCCTTATTTAAGTATTTGTGGTACTCATCCATCTGCATTTCCATTTCGTCTACAATGTCTTTCAGTTTTACAGGTTTCATCTTCATTCCTCACATTCCGGCCTAATCTCTTGAAAGCTCCGTTCCACATTCTTTGCAAACAACCCTGTCTGCATAATCTTCCCCAGGAACTTCCTTTAGATAAAGCTTATTGTTTCCGCACTTTTTACACTCACCTTCAGTATATTGCCAAAAATCGTTCTCCATTTCATAGCAGTATCTCTGCCAAAGAATAAGTTCTATAAGTTCTGTAGCAAATCCTGTTTTTTTAACAATAAAATCATACTCTTCGTCATTGCTGTAACTTCTACCCTGCTTGTCCATTTTGTCTAAAAAGATTTCATCAGCATCAATGACTCTACTTGTAATTTCCTCAATATTCAGCTTACTGCCGTCAATGCCCGGCAAATTCTTTCTTTTCTCAAGCCTTGAGGATATATATGTCTTAGTTGTTTGCAAAGCTGCAAGGTCAACATCAATATCTCCTGCATCAAGCCACTTAATATCATGATACATATCACTTAAGTTGTCATGGAATCCCCAGCCGATTCCGTCGGTATCATCAACTACAGCTTTAAGCCGCTTGCTAAGCATATTAAAGGTTGCCGGATTCTTATGCTTATTAATTGCAGCTATAACAGATTGATACATACTTTCCACACTGTTATAGAAGCTCTCGCCGATATCTCCATATGTGTTTGTAAACTCAACACCCATTTCTACATAATACAGCATCAGGTCAATCACAAGTTTTTCATCCGAACATATCTTCTTAAAATCGTTGACTGCTTTTCTGGCTTCTCCTATTTTGAACTGAGCACTCATGCTCCTTGGAAAGAATACATCATGCACTTTATTTTTATAGGTTTCAAATATATGTTCTATTGTATCCTGACCGGCATATTTTGCAGAAATGTATTCTTTCACTTGTGAGTTTATTTTGTAACAATCTACAAGCAGGTCAATCAGTGACTCCCGGCTCCACTGTTTAAGGATATTCCTTAGCTCAGTTATACTTAGAAGGTGTTCATCCTTTTTCATTTTTCGGTTCTCCATTTCTTAATCTACTTACCAGCATAGTATTTCTACTTTAAAGTGTTTAGTTTTTATTACTACTTATCATACATTTTTAGTATGTTTCCATTTTTCTCTTTGCGTGATACTGTTTCTACTAACATCTCTTTCATCACGATTGCTGTGCTGACGAACCAAGGCTTTTAAGTATATGGCATTTCCTATTCTGTTGGAAATCAATTCAGCTGCTTTTTTAGATGCAGCTACTATCCAACCTTCAGAACATATTTCCGCCATTCTTGGCGGTAATCGATTAATAGGCCCATCCTTCCAATATATACTTTCGACCATTATTTCTCCATTTTTATTAACCCAGCGAAATAACCCTTCTGTACTGAGCTTCCATCCTAAATGAAATGCAAGGCATGGATTAAACGCTAACCATTCTGTCTTTCCAATTTCAACTTGCAGTGGTTGTGAGTATATTACTGCAGAAAACTTATTTGCCACATTATCCAAATATGGGTATTCCCTTGCATACCAACCACTGCTATAAGGGAAAAAGTTATAGGCATCCTCGATATCAAGTAATTCCGGCCAATCTGGATGACAAACCATTGACAAACGATATTCTGTTGGTTTTTCCCAGTTTAAGTTTATGAAACGACTTAGTTCTCCAAGAATAATATTACCATTATCCATACAATTTAAAATTAAAGACAGGTCTTCCCTCCCTTTTTTCATCCAATCTTCCTTTTGAAAAAAATGTTCCTTATCAACAATTTCTGGAAGCAGCACTTCTACAGGCCTTGGTACTGGTTTGGTAACTGAAAGAACCGGATCATGTATGATTAAACCCATAAAATCAGAAGTATCCAAAAAGGCAGCATCAATAAGTTCACCAATAATATACCCTAGTGTATATAATGCACCAATAGCTCCAGGCCTATAAAAAGCTAATTTTAATTCTGCTGCTTGTAACCATGACCTTAGTTCACTTTCTGAGAACATGATATACTTATTTGTCATTTCCCTTGAGTTTATTATTCTTGAGGCTCTTGCAATTAAATTCTGCAATGGTATATCAGTATATTCTGCTATTACTTCATAATAATCTAGAAATGGACGTACACTCTCAATCGGATCATTTATGTGCTTTCCAAAATCATCTTCAGCTGAAACATCTAAAGGATATGTCCACTTAGTCATTTGAAGTTCTGGCAACTCAATTTTATATACTGGTGGTAGCTCTTTTTCGCCACATTCCTCTTCTATGTAAACATCCAATAAATCCGCTATACTAAGAGCTAAGTTTCTTACAATACAATTTCGATGTCTGCACAATTGGATTATTTCATTATTAAAGCCGCTAACAAAATCACTGCGTTTGGCCATAACTGCCTCTAAAACTGCAAGAGCACTACTTTGGCTTCTAACATCATCATTCATCAATTTTAATAACCGTGCTTTCAGAATATGATCTGCAGTGTTCGAAAAGGCAGCATCACATATAGCTCCGTGTGCCTCTTCCCTTATTTCTGCAACAGATAATAAATAATCATTTGTCATAATTTTTATTAACATCTCTGAAAAGCTTAATTCCTCTATGCTCTCCATAGCAATTTCAGGGTAGTCTTCAGCGTTTGAAAAGTCATAAAGCTGATATATATGCCTTTCTAATTCACTCCATACTTCTACGACTGGTACAATATCGAAAAGGACATTTAATAGCCTGTTGAGATTACGAATAAAATTCTCAGGATATCTCACATCTGAAATATAGTCATTTATTAAAGATTTCAATGCTATAACCCTACCATAATCGGCATCTATGGATATAAGGGTTTCAATAATTTGGAGTCTACTACCTCCATCATAGTGAACATCCCATCCTGAGCTAGGAGAACGCTTGTATTCTTCTTGAATTATCTTTATTGCTTCCGTTTTGTGACCTGTACTTGCCATTCTCTTCGCAAGATACATTATGGCACCTGAATTTCGATCAAAATTGTTTAACCTATTATATATTATATTCACTTGTTCATATGTCAAGTTATCAATAACTCTTAATAAAATCTTCTCCAAAGACATATGCTCAGAATCCTTAATAGAATCTAAAAGCGTCAGTAACGAGCTATAATTAATGACTCTTTTTTCTGCATCTGCTTCAGTTAACTTTTTCCCACTTAACAAAGCAATTTTAGGCTTACTTTCTATTTGTGCTAAAACACTTTTTTCGTTAATTTTACTCTCAACACATTCTGCATTAACGCCTGTAGCTTTTAATCCTTTTAATATCCCATCCCACCAAATAAATCTTTCGGTTGGAAAGGCCTTTGTTTCTATTGCCTGTATTAGAGTTTGTATAGTACTTAATGCCTCTTTCTCTGATAAACACTGACAGCATTTTAAAGCAAGCAACTCAGCTATTTCCTCGGACGCACTATTCTGTACTGGAATCAACAAATGATTTACTAAGCTGAATATAACTTTTATTGGAGGCTCAGTTTCTTTTAAAGCAGCAAGTATAATTCCTTCTAGTGAACTTACATAATGAATAGCGTGGTGATCCATTAACCATGAGCGAAGATAAAATGCATACCCACAATGCCTTTTTGCTGCTATCTCTATAAGTTTAGCGGCTCCATCTTGAACATCACACCCCCGTCCCGCCTGCTCAAGCACAGCTAATGCACCAGCAAATCTTTTAATCCTCTCCTCTGAATTTTCCTTATGGATATCATTGACTATTTCTAACCAATCTACCCACCTATTAAACTGGCTATCCTTATCATTATATATCCCAAATGAGGCATTGATTATCATAGGAATTAAGCTTTTTGCCCGGTCGCATTCTCCAGCCTCAATCCAAGCAAAAGCTTGCTCCATCATCCCGTTTACTCTACTGTAAATATCATCCAACACATCCATTTGTGATTCAATTAAGCAGAGTTGGTTAATCAGCCTATCCGATGAATGATCATGTTTATATATATTTAATGATATATGTCTTTGCCATTCTGTTGGCCAATACTTCTTTGTTTCTTTATCTTGCCATTGCTTATTAAATTCATCAGCAATAGCAACAACACATTCAATTCCATGTGCAGCTACTGATCGGATTAGGAATCTGAAATAATCAATAGCCACCTGCCTTATTTGATACCACGGGTTCCAGTCTCTTGTTTCATCATAACTTCTATTAAATATTATAATAGCAGGCCGTACTTCTCTGATAACTTCTCCTGGTGTAAGCGTTTCTCCGGCCCAGGCCTTTCCCCATATCGTTGATAATCTAATAAGCATTCTTTCAAAAAGTACAATTCCAAATTGCCTTTCGTCAGTGGTATTTGGTATTATTTTCACAGGATCTACATATATGCCTAAAGCCGCCAATATACGATTCAATCGAATTCTATGTGAAAAAGATGACAGTGTTTTATTATCCCACCCTATTTTTTCGCTTTTACATAGTTCTGGTTGCTCAATATTTTCTACCCATTTGTATGCAGACTTTGTATCATTTCTATGCTTAATGAAAAATTCCGCAATTAATAATTTGTCCTCATCATCTATATCAGTATTTGTAGCCCATGTAATTATTCGTTCTAAAGCACATTCAACTTCATTCTGATCTTCGCTTTTCATACAAAGGCCAAAATCCAATTCCAACAAAATATCATCGTATTCCTTTAAGCATAAATAATCTGTAAGTTCACACATCTTTTTTCTATCTCTGCTTTCGGAAATGCTTTTGGATAATACCCGTAA
>DAOSDD010000189.1:0-8952 GCA_035362115.1 Clostridiales bacterium
CGGCGGCTGCGTAATGATCCTGGTGGAAGAAGGCGCTGTAGATGCGCTGGTAGCAAAGTTGGAAAGCGAATACTATGCACCCAGGGGGCTAGAGCCCGGGTTGACAGTATGCGTACCTGTGAAGGGGTCCGGGGTTCTGGAACTGGTACTGGGTAACGCAACTAAAGATAATAACGTGGAACAGGTACCAGAAACTGTGCGAAATTTGTCGAATGACGGCGAAAAACTTGAGAAGAAAGCGTTGCAGTAAAAAGATGAAATACCTTATCGAAGGAACCGGTAGGGTATTTTTTGTACTGTATGATAGTATTCTATGGAGAAAGTGTTATTAAATAAATATTAGTGCTCAGCCATGGAAACCTCCGAAAAAGTACTCTTTTTGAAAATTTACCTCAGCAATAATGCAGCTTTGTGGGATCTAAAATTCGAAAAACCTGACTTTTTCAAAACCCTCCCAGGCACGAAACACAACGGAATGGGGGATAATCGGTCTTTTGAAAGAGTTTGGAAGGATTTTGTTGAGTTGGGTGAGAAGGAGGAAGTAACCTCTCCGGCTTAGCCGATAATTTAGGATATTATAGTTATAGCAATAATGGGAGTTTTAAATAAGTAACCGATAAATTATGTATTCTTTCCTTAATTGCTTTAATAGAAACATCTAAATTTGAAATGGAGGAAAATTAATGAAAAGTAATGGAGACATTGTTCCTTTTTTAAAGCAAAAAGACTATATAATGGTTAATAATGATTTAGGTGGCGGCTCGTTTGGGAAAACAGTGTTGTTGCAAGATCCGTTTATTGACGAATTATTTGTAGCGAAAAAATATGAACCTGTGTATGAAGAAATCAAGGAAAAGTTTTATAAAAATTTCCTTGATGAAATCAAAATTCTTTATAAGCTCAACCATCGAAATATTGTTAGAATATATAATTACTACGCTTATGAGGATATCTTTACCGGATATATTCTGATGGAGTATATTGATGGAACAAATATCGGAAAGTATATAACTGAATACACTGGAATCTGGGATCCTATCTCGCTAGACGATTTGTTTACGCAGTTGATTGATGGCTTTTGCTATATTGAAGAACGATCAATTATTCATAGGGATATTCGTGAAGGAAATATATTAATTGACAGTAATGGAACAGCTAAAATCATTGATTTTGGGATTGGAAAGATGTATGAAAAAATAGCCCAAGACAGGGACAGCCTAGTTGCAGTAATTAATCGAACGGATTTAGACATATTGCCCCATGAGTACTACAAAGGAATTTATACATCTCAAACTGATATGTTTTACCTTGCGGAATTATTCAATCGTTTACTTCAAGGTGCCAATGAGCAGGATTTGTTGGACTTTTCTTATCAAGATATTTTGGTCAAGATGATGGAGAAGCGACCAGAAAATAGATATGCGACCTTTGCCAACGTTAAGGAAGCAATAGGAAAACACGATTTTATTAATATGGAAATTTCCCAAGAAGACAAGAATACATACCAAACATTTGCAAACCTTGTATATCAGACCCTCACGTCTTTTATAAATGAACAAAAATTTAATTATGATGCTGATATGTTTATAGCTAAACTGGAAAAAGCTTTGCGTCATAATCTCTTTGAAGATTCTATTCAGAAAAATGCAGATGTTATCAGCAGTATAGTCACCAGCGCATATCGCTATAACAATAAGGTTGATATTCCATGTCACGTTGTGAAAAATTTTCTTGATTGGTTTGGGTCTTCAACAACTCAATCGCAAAAACTAATTTTGGCGAATATAATTTCCAAACTTTCTATAATTAATGTTGAAGAAGAAGAGCCAGAACTTCCATTTTAATCAAGAGAATAATAAATAAAATTTCGTACTACTGAGCTTGGGAAACCAACGAAAAAATCACTTTCCCCTGTAAATTGAAGCCCGAAACCCGTATAACTTGGTTAGCATTTTTTTAAAATGGTACTTTTTCGGGGGTTTCCCTGGCATCAAATACAACGGATACAACATAGAATATAAGAAATATATAGATAAAAGGGAATATGTGCATATGCATAAATTGCTATCTTGGATGGCTGTAATTCTTTGGATGAGCTTGATTTTTTACTTATCACATCAACCAGCAGCTAAGTCTAGTGAGTTAAGTACCAGCATAACAGAAGTTATAATCGATACAATAGAAACAGTTGCTCCACAGGTGAAGATTGAAAAAGGAGACCTTCATTACATAGTCAGGAAGAATGCTCATTTCTTTTATTATTTAGTACTTGGGATACTGGTGGTAAATGCTTTGAGAAGAAGTGGCATATATGGCTACAAGAGTATATTATTAGCTCTTCTGATTTGCATTTTGTATGCTGTATCAGACGAAGCACATCAAATTTTCATACCCGGCAGATCAGGAGAAATTAGAGATGTAATTATAGATAGCACTGGGTCCAATGTTGGTATTTTCGGTTATTTGGTTGTGAGCTGGGTTGCTGGAAGTAGGAATAGGAAAGTGGTAAGAACGAGCAGTAAAATGAAATAGGTGACTCGTTACAATATAAGATCGGGTAAATAAAATATAGGCATTTCAGGTTTATTCTAGATTTATTCCAGGGTTGTTCAGGTTTATAATGAACATAGAGATTATTTAATTATAGGGGAGATAGGATTGTATGGGGGTTCAAACTATGAACATGTTGAAAAAGGTGAGTGAAAACTATGATTTGATGGGGACAATAGTAGATTACACTCAATGTATTAATGGACACATAAATGATACATACCATATTAAAGTGAAAAGTGAAAGCGGCAAATGTGAGGAATACATCTTTCAAAGGATCAATGGGTATGTTTTCAAAGAACCAATTAAGATAATGAGTAATATCAAGGAAATTTCACTTCATGTACAGCCTAAGATAACTAAATGTGACTGTGATATCATTCATTTTCTAGATAACAAAGATGGTAAAAATTATACCTGCTATGAAGATGGTTTTTGGCGAATTTGCCGATATGTCAATAACTCAGTTACATATGAAACAGCAGAAGATCGCAAGGTTTTACGTAGTGAAGGGTATGCTTTCGGCCGGTTCCAATGCTTACTGTCCGATCTTCCCATGGACAAGCTCCATGACACTATACCAAATTTTCACAATACAAAAAAGAGACTAAATGATTTTTTTGAAACAGTGGCTTTAGATCCTATTGGAAGAGCAAAGGATGTTGAAGCAGATATAAGGTTCTTTGAGAATAACCGTTAATTGCATCAAAACTGGTAGATATGCAGGAAAATGGAGAGTTGCCTCTACGTGTAACTCATAACGATACAAAATATAACAATATATTGATGGATAAAGACACTTGTGAGCCCCTTTGTGTTATAGACCTTGACACTGTTATGCCGGGGCTTAGTACATATGACTTAGGTGATGCCATCCGCTTTGCTGCCAACACAGCAGTGGAAGATGAAACAGACCTATCAAAAGTTGAGTTGGATATGAACAAAAGAAAAAATCATAATTTGGACAGGGCAAGATGCCAGATCAAACTGGCCCAGGATATGATTAATAAATATGATGAAATGTGCAATATAGTGCAGAAGAATGTGATTAGCATTTTATCAAGTGAAATTTAGAAAAGTGGATGAGCTCTTATGCTTGGTTCCGGAACACGAAGATATCTCATATAAATACATCCTTGAATATTTTCTTATAAAAGAAGCAACAATTCGACAAAATTCAGCAACATAATACAAATCACATGTAATATAATTTCTCTATAGTATTAACATAAGCAGAAAACTTCATTTGATAGCATTTAAGGTAATATGTTACAAAACTTATTTTAACAATAAGTGGGAAATGGAATCTGCTTTTTAATTTTGCTATACCATTAAAGGCCTATCAAAATTGATCATCGACTCGAGCGTGTCAAATCTTTTAGGACTGCATATAAAAGTTCAGGTAGTGTAAAAAGAGGGGAATTTTGCACGAAAGGGCGAAGCCATAGGTTGAGCTTAAGTTTACAGGTTAAGTGTAGAAAAAAGTCATTTAGATCATATATTCTTGCAATAGGCTCTGCATTAATCACTTTTTGCAGAGAACCTCAAGATATTATGTAGTGTAGGATATGCTTTGGGCCGTTTCAAATACTTGCTGTCCGAATACAAGGAGAAAATTATAGTTTAGATAGGACAAGATGCCAGATCAAACTGGTCCAAGATATGTACTGCAGAGCCTGGCACATTTTACAACGGTGACAGGAAAAAGTGGCTATTTAAGCAGGTTTTGGGTTTTGTCGTTGTGTTTTTCAGCTTGGTGCCAAATGCAATATATACAACAAAGGATACAAGGAATATATAGATAAAAAGGTACAAGTACAAATGCATAAATGATTACCCTGGATGACTATGATTCTTTGGATGAGCCTGATTTTTAACTTATCACATCAACCAGTGTATTTCGGACGCATCCAGACAACATAACTAGTTTATGTGGACATTTTGCTGTGTTAATACAATATTACCTCCAGCAAGTGATAATATTGATAAATGAAGGCAATATCAACTGCATTTTATTTTGATGTGGTAATGTACCTGTCACCATCCGAATTTTACCGAATGAGGAGGTTAGGTTAGTAACAGAATGATACACGAAGTATTGTAAAGTTAAATAACATTATCTATGGATAGATTATAGATCATAAACAAAGGTGAAATGAAGGCTCTGGATTAAATGAGAAAGGCTGTAAAGAATTAAAAAGTAGAACCTAGGACAAACTTTTTTTTGTCTCCTAGGAAGGACAAAGTTTGTTAAACAGAATGTTCCAGATCAAGGCTTTAGTGTTGCTCTTTTATTTTAGTAGTAACTTGCTGAATTTCAATTCTACGAGTCTTGCTACTCTCGTAGCCTTTACATTTAATATCATATCCGGAGCAATACTTACATTTATTTTTAAAAGTATAATTTATACATAACTTGTCATTGTTTTCATCCATAAAAATATCACATCCATTAAATAGTTTTTTGTAGATAATTATTGCCAATTTTAAGGGAATATACCTATGCATTAATTTTTTATCAGTAAAAATGAAGTGAGAGAATATTAGATAGTATCATAGTGGAGTGAGGGATATAAATGTTGAGAATAGAAAATTTTTTTCAGGATAGTAGCTATAAAGAGATTTATCTTAAAAATATTGATAATATTGAAAACAAACTCAAATCTGCAGTTCAATTGAATACACCATTGTACAATTTTACAGATCATGGAACAAATCATTCTGATGAAATTAATACAAGGTTGACGAAGATATTTTATAATTTATTTACCAATGACGATACAAAGATTAAGCTAAACAATGCAGAATTATACTCATTGATTTCCGCTATATATTTGCATGATATAGGCATGGATATGTTAAAAAAAGATGAAATTATTAGTATGTTTACAAGAAAGAATTATAAAAATCAATTTCATAAATACTTGGCGGATTCAGTTGATATAAAAGATATTGAACTTCTTAAAGAGAATTCTGTGGAATTTTTTGATTTTATAAGAAGGAAGCATCATATAATATCTGCTATGTGGATTATGAGTAATAGACAGTATGAGGGAAATGCCTTATACTTACCATTAATAGATTCTTTTGTTCTACCTATTGCTCTTATAGCCTTTGCTCACAATGAATATATAGATATTTTAACTAAACCATTTTACAATAATACGCAAGTCAATGGCGAAATTATTCAAGTGAAATTCCTATCGTATTTGCTAAGAATTGGCGATTCATTGCATGCAGATAGGAGTAGATGCAATATTAATGTATTAAATTATAAAGATATCCCGGTGGAATCCAAGATTCATTGGTTTAGACACTATTATACCAAGAGCATATCTATTGAAAATCAAAGTATTGATATTTTATTTGAGTTTCCTGATGAAGAGGGATGGAGTGAAGATGTAGAACAATACTTTATTAGTGAAGCTAAATATTGGATTAATCAAAATATAACAGATATCACTATCAATCGTTTATTTGAAGACAATAATAGAAATAACCTTTTAAAATGTATCCTTTCAGACCGTAAAGAGTATTTATATTCTGTCAGGTCTGTTGATAAGGAAATTAAACAAAAAATAATTGAGATACTAGGAAATAAAGTACAACTTGTTGTAAAACAGGAAAAAGATATATATATAAATACCTATGAATATAAGTTTAATGAACAATTAATTCATAACAAATATGATGGAAGTTTAAATAGAAGCTTAAAAGATATCTTTGTTCAACCGCGTCTATATGAATTTTCCGAGCATAAAAAAGATGATGGTAAAAATAGAAAAAAGAAGAGAATGGATATTGAAACATTACTAAATGACGAATTTAATTATATTATTAGCGGTAAGCAGGGTATAGGTAAAACTACTTTAATTAGATATATGTTTCTAACTACTAGGAATAGTAATTATGTACCATTTATTTTTGATTTTTCAGAAATTGAATATAATACTGATAATATATTATGTAAAAAAATAAAAAGCATTATAGGGAACGATTCATTTAAAATAAATATAGACATAGAGCTTCAAAATGGAAATTGCCTGTTATTCATTGATAATGTTAATAAAGATTCTATATATTTCAGACATATCTTGGAGTTTTGCAGTCAATACCCTCAAAATAAAATAATTATGACTCAAAAAGAAAATGAGGAAGAAGAGATTAGTTCTCTTGAAAATGTATTTGAAGATAAGGTAATAATGGGGAATATAAAGGAATTGTTTATACATTATCTTGGTATCTATGAGTTAAGAATTATAGTAAATAAATGGTTTGCAGGGAGCGAAAAAGATTCCTACTCTATATTTAGCTCAATTTATAACTATATCTTGGAGAATAATCTACCAAGGACACCACTATTATATTCATTATTTTTGAGTATTAATGAAAAAGACAGTGATTTTATACCTATTAATATTGCTACATTATTTGATAAGTTTTCGGACATTTACCTTGGGAAATATGCCAATCTTTTCTACAATTATAGAAGTACATATGATTATAATCGCAAAAAATATATTCTGAAGGAATTGGCAAAATATATGGTAGATAACAATAAAAAGAAGTTACATATCAGTGAATACTATGAGTTTATTGACGAGCTTTTCGGGACAAATGGTTTTGGGATTACAATAGATAAAGATGAGCTATTGGCAGATTTGAAGTACTCAAATCTATTTGCAAGAGAAAACGATCATGTTAAATTTACATTTGATTGTTTCTTATTTTTCTTTTATGCTAAAAGAGTAGTTGAAACAGATAAATCTTCTGATGTTCTTTTTAATAATATTAAGATAGAGAAATTTTCAAGTATTATTATATTTTATACTGGTCTGCTAATGAACTGTAGTGAATTATTAGAAGAGTGTAGTCTGTATCTGCTGGATATGACCAACATAAATAAGGATGCTATTAACAAAAAAGTTAATGATATTTTTAATGATAACAGGAAATCCTTGTTTCATAATATTGACATAAAATCTATGAATGAGGTTGAAATAGAAGAATCTATAAATAGACAGAGTGAGCATGAAGAACTTATTGAATATACTGGCAGGAAAAAACAAGAGGAGAAATTTGGTGAGCAGGAACATAGTTTTCTTACAATGCTTATTCAAGTTTGTAGCATGTTAAAAAACTCTGAATATATTGATAATAAGTTAAAAACAGAAGTACTGGAGTTATGTATAGATTGCTATACCTTTATACTATGTGAATTAATTTGCAATTTTGAGAAGTTTTCAAAGCAGGAAGAATATTCTGATAAAATAACAGAGGATCTCAAATACAGTGCTATAACTTTGTTCACTTTGGTAATCGAAAGTATTGTGCATAGTACTATAGGTACTTCCATGCTGGAAGAGCAGCTTAGAGAATTAATGAAAAAATCCAAAAATGTATTATGTGATTTTATTTATTGCATGTTAAGCGCCGAATTGGCTCTGAATGGATACCTTGAATATATCTTAAATTTTGCTAAAAGGACTCAGAATTTTCTGTTGTTGGACTGCTTGCTTTTAAAACTGCAAATAATTTTTGAAGAAAGAAATTTTAATAAAAAGCCAGCTGAAAAGAAAAGAATGCTTGACATAATACGTTTTATATTTGAGAAGATTTTAAAGGAGAAAAATAAAAATGCCAGGTATAAAGATAATGCTAATCGGTTTATTGAAAATATAAGTAAGAGAAAATTAGCATATGAGCTTAAATATATGCCTTTTATGATAGATAACAAATAGGTTCGGAGCCTGTCACATTTTGCAACGACGCATAAAAAGTGAGCGCTTAAGTAGGATTGGGGTGGTAGTGTTTTCTGCCAGGCACGAAACACAACAGATACAACATAGGATATAAGAAATATATAGATAAAAAGGAATATGTGCATATGCATAAATTGCTATCCTGGATAGCTGTAATTACTTGGATGAGTATGATTTTTTACTTATCACATCAACCAGTAGCTAAGTCTAGTGAGTTAAGTACTGGCATAACAGAAGTTATTATCAATACAATAGTAACAGTTGCTCCATAGGCGAAGATTGAAAAAGCAGATCTTCATCATACTGTAAGGAAGAACGCTCATTTTTTGTATTATTTAGCACTTGGGATACTGTGCGTATTTCGGATGCATCCGGGTTCTTCCGCAATTAAGGTTGACCTTACCTTCGGGAACTAGTAAAATATATCTATTGGAACAATAATTCTTTGGGGGTATTTATGTCAACTAAAATGTCACTGCAACAATTTTTTAATCCGGATATGAAAGTAACAAATTTTGTAGAATATGCGGATAAAATAGTTATAAAGATTAAATCTAGTACCAAAACACAGTTTTGTCCAACGTGCGGGAGGGAATCAGACTATCATCAGGTAACATATAAACGTGTTATTGATGATCTA
>DAOSDD010000190.1:0-8944 GCA_035362115.1 Clostridiales bacterium
GACACGCCGTAGGTGTACCTGTTTTCAGGGAACCAGAAGCTCGTCATTTTAATGAAGATGTAGTTCACGAGATAATCTATCAATTTTTGAAGCAATAATATCTTCCCTGCTGAATAAATAAACGGATATATGAGAAAACCCTTGTGGCTCTATCAAGATAGCCCGCCAATATACATGCTGCCTCCCCGGCAAGATAAAAATCAAGCTTCGAATTTGGGAAACTGCTTCGAACTAAATTGTCAACCAATTTTAAATCAAAAAGCAAATCCTCTCTGCTTCTCAATACAAACACCTCATCCATCCATAAAAAAAGATATCTCTGTTTTTAATGATTCCCAAACATCAAATATTGAGTTAACAAGCTTTTCAAGCTCTTCCCAACTCAAGAAAAACGAATATGAATGCCTGTAAAAATGTCTGAATGCTAAATATTTTAATAATTCAGTCATCATGTTTTTACTTATTACTGGTTTTCTTGATGGTAAATCCTTAGCCATTTGTATTAATAAATCTCTATGCCACTGTTTACCCTGTGGAATTGCCTTATCTATCCTTTTTGCAATAATTTCAAATATCTTTTCTATTCCATTATAGAATGAGTGTAATACGGAAGCGAGCGCAGTTATTTCTATTAATTCTGGTTCGCTATCTTGACACTTGTTAAAAAGCTCCTCATATGCTCGAAGTAATTTATCAATTTGTTTGATTTCAAATTTAATCTGGGAGATAGTCTTTTCAGGAAACATAAATTAACTCCCCTTCTTCTAAAAGGTGCCTGGAAAAGTCATCTTTTTTATCCAGGTTAACTAAATCTACGGGATGATCTAGTTCTACCATTAGCTTTGCTAAAATACTAAAATATCTTCCGATTGGGCAACCACGAATTGCCAAATCAATATCTGAGTTTTCATCAACACCTCCGCTTACTAAAGAACCAAATAGAAAAACGTCCTTACATCCTTCAGATTTAAGTATTTTTACTGCACGTTTTAAATCATTTCTATATCTTTCAGGCACTTTTTCTATAACATTCTCTAGCATAACTTTTCCTCCTTCTTTATGATAACTTATATATATTTTACCACATTTTTTCTTTTATTGTACATTGTTTTACTCATTTAAATAAATCTTATAAATAAATCTTCATACAAATAACACCAATGTGCATAGCTGCTAACAGCACAGCACTCAATAAGTGTCCGAAGTATAGATAATTCTTATCTTACTTAAGTAGCTTACAAAATTAATAACTTTTTGTATAATGTTTAATGCTGCATTAATCAAGAAAGTTGCCAATGTTCCTAACATCCCAATGCCTTAATCAGCATTCTGTATGCCGAATCCATTGCCTCTTCCAGACATGTAGTGGCATACCAGTCCATGTGACTAATGTATCCTGAAAAGGCCGCGACAGTTCCCCGTACTACCATTGCCTGGTAGTACGGAGTTTCATTATTATCAATCAGCCCTTCACTTATTCCCGTCTGTAATAAATGCTCTATCGCGCAATTAAATATTTCCATAAGCTCTGAAAAATCGCATTCATAATCTACCAGATACTCATAAAATTCCTGAACACTTCCTGTAGCTATTAGCATATTGAAAGTAGATTTGTTATTTTCCATACTTTCTGCCATAATATGCAAAATTTCGTAGAATTTATCTCTGAACTTTTCTGTGGATTTTATTCTCGTATATGCATATTCAGCTTCCTTATTTATGCTATATAGTATTGCTCTTGAAATAGCTTCTTCCTTTGATTTAAAGTAGTCGTAAATTGTACCCTTCCCTACTTCTGAAGCTTCAGCAATATCTGATACTTTAATGGAATAAGGATTCGCTCCATTTCTTATTAATTCAATCAACCCATTAAATATTGCAATTTCCTTTTCCGAGTATCCATTATTGCCCATATATTATACATCTCCCTCATTCAATACCTTTGGCATTTTATTTTTATGAAGTGAATCATACATTATGGGAACTACAAAAAGTGTAAGAACTGTTGCATAGATTAACCCACCAATAGATACAATGGCCAGAGGCTGCAGCATTTCAGAACCTACACCAACTCCGGCGGATAATGTAGACAATCCTAAAATGGTTGTAATTGCAGTCATTAATATAGGTCTCATACGGGTTCTTCCTGTTGATACTAAAGCTTCTTTTGTGCTCAGTCCTTTATCTCTAAGCTGGTTGGTATAGTCAACAAATACTATTCCATTATTCACCACTACTCCACTCAATACAAGGAATCCCAGCATTGCAATTAAGCTTATATTATTTCCGGTAATCGCCAAAGCCAATAATCCGCCGGTAAAAGCAAGAGGAATGGTAAACATAACTATAAACGGTGACAGCAGGGATTGAAATTGTGCCACCATTATAAGGTAGATCAATGCTGCTGCCAATAGCAGCATATAAGTTAAATCTCTCAGAGAATCGTTGATCATTATATTTTCTCCAGCAAATTCAATTCTATATCCATCCGGCAATTTGTAGTCCTTAAGCTTGTTTTCCAGGTCACGGCTTACAAGACCGATATTATGTTGTGCATCAATGGCGGCAGTTACAGATATATACCTCTCTTGTGACTTTCTTCTAATAGATGATAATCCTTTCTCCTCTGTAATAGCAGCTATATCACCTAATCTAACCTCTGTTTCCACACCATTTTTATTAGATTTTATTTTCAGATCTTCTAAATCTTTTCTCATAATAGACTGATTTTCGCCATCTATAACTATTACCGGATAATCTTTGGATATACCGGATATAGTGGTAGCTGATTTACCTCTTGAAATACCGGAATTTACACTTGAGAAAACTTGAGCTACTGTTAGTCCTTTCTCCATTGATTTTTCCTTATCTACTGTAATTCTTATTTCAGTTGAGTTCTCATCTGTTCCGGAAGCAACTTCCATAGTGCCTTCAGTTTCCCCAAGGATTTTAGATATATCCAGGGCAATATCACGTAAAGTATCCAGTTCCCGCCCTTTAACAATCACTTCTATTCCAGATCCGCCTAATGCTGACATATCCATGTTGGAGGAGTCTATAGCAATCTCTGCATTAAGCCCATCGGTCAATCTCTTTATTTCTTTTTCAATTTCAGCGTTGCTTACACCCTTATTCTCATCAAGAATTAAATACATTGACATTGTATTACCGCCGGCTCTTCCACTGGATGAACCAAAAATACCCATGCCCATGCCTTGATTTTGAAATGCGCCTATAGTTTTAATTCCTTCAATACCCATAATCCTATCTATTACTGTGTCAGACATAGCAATGGTATCTTCATATGTGCTTTCCTTTGGCATTTTCAAGGTTATAGACATTTGAGGAGCTTCCATATCCGGAATAAATGATGTGCCCATAGATGCTGCATAGTATGCACTGAGTACCAGTAAGGCAACAACAGCAATCATAATTACAGCCTTGTACTTTAATGACCAGCGCAGCATTTTTTCATAGCCATCTAAAAATGTATCATATATATTACGCGTTCTATTTTCAGTACTTTTGAGCATGCTTGATGCCATAGCCGGTACTAAGGTAAGTGCTACAATAAGACTTGCGAATAATGAGTAGGCTATAGTTAACCCCATGTCGGTAAATAATTGCTTTGATATACCTTTAACAAATACAATTGGTAAAAACACACATACTGTTGTTAAAGTGGATGAAATGATAGCCCCCGACACTTGCTTGGCTCCTTCTATAGAGGCAGCTGAAGCAGATTCACCCTCACTTCTCAGACGGTATATGTTTTCAATTACAACTATTGAGTTGTCAACCAACATACCTACTCCAAGAGCCAACCCTGATAAGGAAATAATATTTATGTTAACCCCGGTAAAGTACATCATAGCTACAGCGAAAACAATACTTATTGGTATGGATAAAGCTATTATTACTGTCGGACGGGTATCTCTCAAAAAGACTAATAATATAAGTATTGCTAACAACCCGCCATACATTATATTCTTTAATACTGAAGCCACAACAATATCGATGTATACTCCCTGATCCATTAATGCAGTAAAACTAAAACCATCATTTTCAGATTCTATTTTATTCGCTCTTTCTCTTATACTTTTTGCAACTTCAGCAGTAGAAAAACCGCTCTGCTTTTGGAATGTAAGCATTACAGCATCATTTCCATTTACTTTTGCATATATATCTTTTGAATTGTCCTTCATTTGGATATCTGCAACATCGCTAAGATAAACCTTTCCTACTCCCTCAACTCCCGTATCAAATAAAAGCAGCTTTTTTATTTCATCCATATCTTTTATTTTATTACCAACTTTGACTAAATAATCTGTACCCTCTTCTTTAACATAGCCAGCAGGCATTGAAAAGTTTTGAGCTGCAAGAATTCCTGAAATCATGTTGGTAGAAATAACACCATCCAGGGAAGCTCTTTTGAAAGCAGCTTCTTTACTTATTTCCAGCTCTTTTAAGTTTTCATTGATTGTTTTTTCAGTGTCAATTAGCTGTGTTCTTGCTTTGCTCATCTCACCAGCTAATAACACTTTACCCTCATCAATTTGTTCTTTTTTTTCATTTAGCCCTTCTCTTTGCTTAACTAATAAAGCCTTATCCTTTTCAAGCCCTTCAATCTTATTGGATAATTCATTGATAGCAGCAGCCATTTCAGCCTTTTTGCCTGAAATATCCATTAAGCCCTTTTGAATGCCAGCTAACTTTACTTTATCTTCTTCACTTATATTTTTCCCTAAAGCTAATAATGCTTTTTCAACGGCTATTAATTCTTGCTCATTTTTATTTATTTCCTGCAATGCACTTTCCAGATCATTTTTATTTTTAATTAATTCTAGCTTGCCAGTCTCCAAACCTTTCTCTGCTGCAGAAATTTGTTCAAAGGCTTTTGTTAATTCTTTTTCACCTTCAGCTATTTTTTCACTTTCACTTTTATTTCTTGATTCTAATGTAGCTTTACCTTCATCTACCTCTCTTTTAGCTTTCAGAAGTTTGTCTTCAGCTTCCGCCATCTTAGAGTCAATGCTGTCCAATATTTTTTTATTAAGATTATCTATTTTCCCTTCACTAATGGTTACTTCAATATTTTCTTCCAGAAGTCCCACACCTCTAACAGATGCTACACCATTAACACTTTCCAATTCAGGAATAACCTTCTCACTTACCATTTTAGATATCTCAGCTACATTCATACCTTCAACATCAGCAGAAGCAACCATTATTGGAAGCATATCAGGGTTTATCCGTATTATCATAGGCAACCTAACAGAATCACTCCATGCTCCTTTTATTAAATCAAGGTTGCTGTTAATTTCTATTATTGCTGAGTCCATATTAACGTCATTGTTGAACTCCAATATCACAACAGACGAGTTTTCCCTGGAAATAGAACTTACATTTTTTATATTATTAGTCCTTGCGACAACCTGTTCAATAGGCCTTGTCACTACTAACTCTACCTCTTCAGGACTTGCACCCGGGTATGAAGTAGTTATTACAACATACGGCAGGTCAATATTGGGGAGTAAATCAGTTTGCATATTGATAAATGAAATAACTCCTAATATAAGTACCACAATAACAGCTACAGCTATTGTGTAAGGTCTCTTTACACTGAATTTCGATAACATAAATCAAATGTCCTCCTAAGTAATCTAATTCCGACCGACTAGTCGGTCATTTCTATATTATAGAAAATTAGATTTACCTTGTCAAGGTTCTGTTAAAATACATCCACATTGTTATATCACATCATTACACCATAAATCA
Source organism: Clostridiales bacterium (assembly GCA_035362115.1). GTDB lineage: Bacteria > Bacillota > Clostridia > Acetivibrionales > DUMC01 > DUMC01. The sequence continues at coordinate 5,779 of DAOSDD010000190.1, forward strand.
TATCCCTGGTTATAAGCAATTTGAAACAACGGAATAATATTTGATTTTATGGAATCTGAGAATTCATGTTTTGAAATATTATTGTATAATAAAGAATTTAAATCCAGCTTTTTATTAATTGTAAGGTAATCTTCCAGGTAATTCCTAAAGGCTTTATTCTTCCTTATTATATTAAAAGCACTATATTGAATATCACAGAACCTATCAATATACAGATCGACCTTTGGCAATTTATTGCTCTTAGAGCTGTTAATATTCCTAAAAGTAGGTACAAGATTCCACAATTCATCATGAAGGACAAAACTCCATGGTATAAAGTGGTCAATGCTGATTCCTCCATACTGTTCAAAATTATCTGACGTTAAAGGTTTATTTGTATATATATCATTGATGCCTATATGTTTCATAACCTCGCTCCAATATTTTTGGGCCGCATTTAAATCTCTCTGATATGGTGGTGATAATTTAAACGGTATAGCAGGTACATTGGGGTTCTTTTTCTGAAGATAATATATCATTTTGTAGTTAAGCCATCCCGCAACTATATTCTGATTTCTATAAATATATTCAAACCAGTTTTCATTTACCAGAATAGCTTTATCCGGCATAATAATCTGGTATAGTGCTTTAGGCGAGCTATGAGATAAATCCAGTATTACCTTGTTCTTTTCTGCGTCCTTGAGGCCCGCCAATACTTCGGAATAAAATGGTGATATAAGCCTATAGGGTACATACCTGTAGAATTCAATTATTTTTTGCTCAATTTCCTTATCCTCCATATTGTCCAGGAATAACAATAATTCTTCTTCTTTGACATCACTGCTAATACCGTACTTCTTATATATCATTGCAACTATTTCATTTAGCTTATCGCTAACCCCGAAGTTAAGATGATATTGCAAAAGCGGATACCAAGCAGTAGCTATCATTCTGCAGACAACTCTTCTAAATGATATTTGCCTATTCCCACGAACAATTTCCTTAAACATCCCGGAAAACCAAAAAATTTTATAACTTGTTGTTAAATATTCATACTCTAATAACTGCTCAAGTATCCTCACATCTACAGTATAATCCTGAGGTAATTTAAACATTGTTCCCCACCTTCAATCTAAAGATAACATCTATATTCTATCTCAAGTATACCTGATTACACCTCTTGACATCAATATTTATCTAATTTATAATTATATTAGCTAATATAAAATATTAGCTAATATAATTATGGTTAATGGGAGATGATGCCATGGAAGTACCATCTACTGAAGTACAGAATAATTTTGGGCAATACATGAAATTTGCTTTTTATGAAGATATAATTGTAACACGGAATGGGAAAAGGGCTGTAGTTATTAAGCGTTATGAAGAGGACAATGAAAAAGGCATTAAAGGAACTATATTAGCTGAAAAGGCCCAAGCATACAATTTAGAGGATCTTAAAATATCATACGAGGATTTTATTAAACTTACTGAAGAAAGTGATAACAGGTATGAATATATTGATGGTGAAGTGTACCTGCTTGCTTCTCCTTCATATAATCATCAGAGTATTATTGTAGAAATATTAAATACCATGTATAACCGGTTTAAAGGTGAGAAATGCAAACCGTTGACTGCACCGTTTGATGTAACCCTATTAAAAGAAGATAATAAAAATGTAGTACAGCCTGATATTTTAGTTATCTGTGATACGGTAAATATTAATGAAAAAGGAAGATATACAGGAATACCAAGTCTTGTATTGGAAGTATTATCTGAAACAACAAAGCATAAGGATTTGCTTAAAAAGCTTGATTTATATATTCACAGTGGAATAAGCGAATATTGGATTGTAAATCCTTTCAAAAAGGAAATTTATGTTTATTACATTGAGGATAAAGCAATTTCTGAATATGAAGTATATAAAGGTAATGAAGGAGCAAAATCCATACTGTTTAAAGGCCTGGAAATATCCCTTGAGCAAATATTTGAGTTTTAATGAGGTACACCAAAGAGCAAATTTATAGTTGCAATATTGAAAAATAAAAGTTCTAACCCGAGAGGTACATTTGGGTGCATTTGTATTATTATATTATCATTCTATTTTGTGGCAATATTATCATTGAACTACAAATTTAACTATAAGCAGCAGAAATACATGAAATACATATTTAACTTCAGGATGAAAAATAAAAATTTCCCAGGAAGAAAGGAATGTGGTGTTTATGGCAGGCAAGCAGGAAAACAATTATCAATATGCAATATTTGCAGGTGGCTGCTTTTGGTGTATGGTTCCACCTTTTCAAAGTATGGATGGGGTAGTGGAGGTAATAGCCGGATATATAGGAATAGCAGGCTATGCAAAACTCAAATTTACATGAATTGGCCTCCACTTATTACGCAAAACAGAGGTGGAAAGAGTTTTTACACCGCCAGCTGTCCCTTTAAAAAAGCTATATATTCTCTACAAACTGAATTTTTAATCCATTCGGGTCTAATACATAGAAAAACTTGATATGCGGATTTGGTTGAAACGGTCCACTGTGCACAGCTATGCCTTTTTCTTTAACAAATGTCATCATTTCATCAACAGAATGAACTTCAAACCCCAGGGAAATGTCCTGCCCTAATCGTAGTCCAACAGAATTTCATAAATCATTCCACCTTCCTTAAAAATCGTTTTGCTTTTACAATAATTTTATATCCAAATTTCATCCGCTTACAACTAATTTTTGCTATTCCTCTTCAATAAATTTTTTGCTTCTTTTTGATATCTTGGGATACTTAACTCCATTTTCCGGCTGCTCTATCCGCTTGCACTCAATTTCAAACTTATTTTCATCTCCATAATCATATAAATATGCAAACTTTGATCCCTCTTTGAGATTCAATGAGTCAATTCTAATCTTGTCAGCCTTTCTCTTTCCATCAGCTTGGGGATCATGATATTCAGAGGCATTGTCCCAGAACTTACCACTCATAAAAAAAGAATAAAGATGTCCCCAATCAAGATTAAAGTTACTATAAATAACCTCATGAAGGTCATCAAGTGTACTTTCTCCTAGTATATCTACTTGAATCCAGATTGTTTTTGCATGGAAGTTTTTTACCTTAAACACATATAGATTTCCTTTACTCTTTGGTTCCCGCCCTATTTCAGGTCCATTGATATCTCTTCTTTTTCTAT
>DAOSDD010000191.1:0-8856 GCA_035362115.1 Clostridiales bacterium
TTTGCAGATTCATCACTTTCCGGTTCTCCAAATGATTCAGCTAATGGAAATCTGCTGGTATTTTTCGGCGGGGACAAAGAAGTATATGATAGATGGCTTCCATTAATGCGGACTTTTAGCAGAGAAGTAAAATATGTAGGCGCTTCAGGGTCTGGAAATATTGCAAAGTTGGCTTGCAATTATCTTGGTGTTATGTATGCAACATTATATGCGGAAATATTTCCTTTGCTAGAAAAACTAGGTGTAGATATAAACCAGTTTTATGATATTATTGGCAGTACAAAAGTAGATTGTGGAGTGTACAGATTTTACGCACCAAAGATAGTTAATAAAACTTATGATATGGGGTTTTCACTTGAACTTGCTCTTAAGGATATAACATATGTAAAAAGAATGTTTGAGGAATATGAGGTACCAGCATTTATATTAGAAGGTGGACTCAACCTTTTGAGGACTTCAGTAAAAGATGGAAAAGCGAATAAAGACCTGAGTGAATGTGCAGCAACAGTAAGGGATTATCTTAAAATATTAGGGGGAATGCAGTAGTAGAAGAGATTAATATACACAGGTTCTCAAATTCTACATGGGAATAAAACTTGATAACTAAAAAAGTACGACCTGTGTAGGTAATTACACCATAAATATTATATGTAGTAATCGATTATTGCCATATTTTTCTTCAAATATAGGAAATGCACCAATTTCCCATAAAATCGCTTTACAATTAAGTATATTTTATGGTAAGTTATAGTAAACAGTATTATTTGAGGTTATTTATTATGAAAAGTGCAAATTCAAAAAAAAGAATACCTTGGAAAGCCCTAACAGCGGTAATACTATTTACAAGCCTTGCATTATCTATTATTTTTACTGTTGTTAAAGTTATTACTACACCTGAAGAAATCGTGAACCCTGAAATCCAGACAAGGGTAAAAAGTGATTATGTCCTGATGCTTATCCAATGCATATTAGGTTTAGTTGTTATGATGATTCCTTCGCTAGTAGAGAGAAAGTGGTCTATTATAATTCCAAATAACATACAAATAATGTATTTTTTATTTTTATACTGCGCAATATACCTGGGCGAAGTAAAAGATTTCTATTACTTGGTACCTCATTGGGATACAGTATTACATGCATTTAGTGGTGCTATGTTAGGGCTGTTAGGATTTGCTTTGGTAAGCTTCCTTAACGATTCGAAGCACGTTAAATTTGCTTTAAGCCCATTTTTTGTATCTCTATTTGCTTTTTGTTTTGCATTGTCCGCAGGTGCAATATGGGAAATATATGAATTCACTTTTGATTCACTGCTATCACTAAATATGCAAAAGTTTGCATTAAGTGATGGGACTCTGCTAGTAGGTCAAGAAGCATTAGCTGATACTATGAAAGATATTATAGTAGATGCAATAAGTGCCCTGGCAGTTTCGGTTTTTGGCTATTTTTCTCTGGGCAAAAAGGAAGAGATAAAAGCAGGCATTGGCCTGTAGAGTGAAGTAAATTTTTATAATTTTTCTACAAAAACCCTTGACATGGCACGGCTTCCCTCTTTTTTCCGCTTTTCACCCCTATTTTGCATTTCACCCTTATAATGCTTTTCCTGTTGATATTGCGGTTCATATAAGGAGATCATTATAGAAAATATTATAAGAATACAGCCTGTAATTGCTCCAAATCCTTCAGGTTTCTCACCAAGAAAGAAAAGTCCCAATATCATTGCTGTTACCGGTTCAATGGTATATATAAGAACTGCCTTTTCTGCCTGAACATATTTTATGGCGCTGCTTTGAATAAGTATAGTAAATACAGTAATAAAAATGCTGACAGTTATTAATATTATTAATGGAGCAGATTTCATGTTCTCCAATCTGATATTGCCAGTTTCCAATAAAAAAGCCAAAAGCAGGTATACTGGAGTATTCACTGCGTGCTGAATAAATGTAAATTGAACAGGATCTATCCTTTTTGAATTTATTTTAAGGCTGGCAAGGTATAGAGAGAAGAATACTGCATTGCCAAGAGCAAGAAGGTCACCAATATTAAACTGAAACCCTTTAGCGTCAAAGTTTAAAAGAAATATTCCAGCCAGTGCTCCTACTGCAGACACTACAACCCTTCCCTCAGGCAAACGTTTTTTGAAACAGGTTATTATCAAAGGTGTTATTACCACAGATAGTTGTACAATAAATGCTGCATTATAACTGTCTGTATACTGAAGAGCAAACATAAAAAATGTATTGCTTATGATAGATAAGGAACTTATAAAAATGCAGCGCAGTAAAGATTGCTTCTTTATTGTTTTTATCTTCTTATAATACAAAATTGTAATGGTAATAAGTCCTCCAAGAGAACTTAAAAACAATATCATAAAATGAGGCAGGTATGATAGCAACATTTTAGACCATACATAGGACGAGCCCCATAAAAATGCATTAAAAAATAGGAAAGCCTTCGCGTTTTCTTTACTAATAATATTCATATTGATCTCCTTTATGTGTTAATATTTTGTACTTATCTTTTTATTTTCGCAGAACCAGGTTAAAACCTGCATTTATCATACATAATAGTATATTCAAACTATTTGCTATGTTTTGCGCTTATAATGCTTGAAATATTGCAAAAGCTGCTTTAAAATATAATAGAGAGATGAAATATCATGTGAGAACATATTATTATGCACATATTGCAATGCACATTATATAATTCACATAGGATAAGTCGAATGAGATTAGTAATAAATTATGGAAGGTGAACATATAATGCAAACTTTAATTACAAATATACATAGTTCAAAGCGTGGATATCTAAACAGGGATTTTGAGTTTTTTCATCTAAAAGATCAAAAAAGTATACACTTTGAATATCATCATCATGACTTTGTGAAGATTATTATTTTCATTTCCGGTAAAGTCACCTACCTCATAGAAGGTAAGGCTTACAGACTTAAGCCATGGGATATTTTAGTGATAGGTAATGAGGAAATCCATAAACCTATTATAGACTCCTCAGAATTTTATGAAAGAATTGTTATTTGGATTAATCCGGCCTTTATAGAAAAACATAACAGTTCTGACTGCGATCTTATGACTTGCTTTAAGCTCGCATCAAAAGAAAAATATTATTTATTAAGACCGGATGCAGAATCTTTAAGAAACACCAGGTATATTCTTTCACAGCTTGAATTGGAGAACAGTGATAAAAATAACCTTTTCGGATGGCATATATTAAAAAACTCCATCCTGATGCAGCTTGTTGTATATCTTAACAGGGAATATCTGTATAAAGGAAGTGCAGCAAAGGCGGATCTTTCTGACTCAGATGATCTTAAGTATGATGAAAACATAGAGAAAATACTCGATTATATTAGCAGTAATCTTGACAGCGATTTATCAATTGATAATCTATCATCACAATTTTATATAAGTAAATATTATCTTATGCATATGTTCAAAAAACAAACAGGTTATTCTGTATATCAATACATACTTTATAAAAGGCTTATACTGGCAGGCAGCCTTATTAAGAAAGGGAAATCGGCAAGTCAGGTGTGTATTGAATGCGGTTTTGGAGATTATTCAAATTTTCTTCGGGCATTTAAAAAAATGTATGGTATACCCCCTAAAGAGTATTATAAAAGCTGTCTCGAAAGGAAGAAAGAGCAAAGCTTGCACCATTTTGATTAGGGTCCGCATTATAAAATATGAAGAAACATTTACCAGGGCTGTGGTTACGGTGACAAATATCCTGACTACCCCATAACCGCACTAATATTGTTCTTCTTTTTCTTTGCATCATAAAGAGCTTCATCAGTAATTTTTAGGAATTGGTCAGGATCAATATCCTTGCTTGTATTTGCAGCAGCTATGCCAATACTCACAGTAATATTACATATAACTTCTTCATAAGAAAAAATATAGTTTTCCACTTTTGTCCTTATTCTGTTTCCTATCATATAAGCATCTTCAATACTGGTTTCAGGAAGAATAATGGCAAATTCCTCCCCACCCCACCTTGCAATTATATCTTTTTTTCTTGTGCTGTTTTGAAGAATTTGTGCCAATTGCTGTAATACTTGATCGCCCATCAGATGTCCATATGTATCATTTATATTCTTAAAGTTATCAATGTCTATAAGGATTAGACAAGTTGAGCCTCTTGATTTCATTTTATATAATTTTTCATTAAAGCACCTCCTGTTAAATAGACCTGTGAGTGCATCAATCTGTACCTGTCGGTATAATTTTTTAATTGAAACTCCGTAAATTAAGCTGTTTATCATTTGGCAAATTAAAAGCACTGCAAAAATAAAGCTATGCGAGTAGCCATGTAAATGTTTAATTATTATAAATATAATAGTAAATACAATTAAGCATATGAAAAGTAAAACTACAGGAGCAAATTTATAAATTCTTTCTTTCAATATTATCACCTTCCAGCAAATTATAACTTTCAATATTATATATTAAATGTATGCCCTTTGCAAGTATTTTTTGTGTGCCCTTTGCATATTCTATTATTATAAAAAGTTGGATAAAGTAATTATGTGTAGGGAACAAATCTAAGCCGGGGGTAAGTATATTGGAAGTTAATAATAGGGAAATAGGACAGAGGATAAGAAATGAAAGAGAAAAACTGAATCTGACCCGTGAAAAATTTGCAGAAATCATAGGTCTTTCCGATTATTATATTGGACAGCTTGAACGTGGAGAAAGGCAAATGAGCCTGCCCGCTATGGTAAATATAGCTAATTGCCTGCATATATCTTTGGATTACCTGATTTTTGGGGAAACTGAATATAATAATTATTGCATTCATGAATCTGATAATAACTATGGCAACTTGGATAGCTTAAATTCAGGCAAATGCGCAGAGATGAATGAATTGACAGGGATGAATGAATTGTTGGAGTTAATAGGAAAGTGTTCTCCAAAAGAGCTGGATTTGATAAAGAAACTAATAAAAACTATCCTCCCTTATATGGTAAGCTAAGCTAAGACATTGTCTTGCATAAAATGCCAATACCAAAAATTAATTTGTATAATATTAAATTTATTATTGCCTTCCGAATATATCCCATTATATTTTATCGTTGATGCCGTTAACTGTTTAACTCATCCTCAAGTGAACAAATTTGCTTTTTCAGCATTTTTATTTGCTGCTTTATATGATCATTTTTCTCTTCATTACTTTCTAATAATGCTTGTTGAGAAACTGCTGTCAAAATCCCTTGTCCTATACTTACGATAAAGTTGCCAAGGGAGTTCTGCTGATTTGCATCCAGATTATCAATCAATAGAATACCAATAAGTGTCGCCAACAGCGAAAATTGTTTTGGTGGGAGAGAAAAAAAACAGGATTTTACCCTATTCTCCATAATATTTGAACTTGAACCATTTTGTGCCTTGCCACAGGAAACACAATTATCACCCATAAACAATTTCACTTCTCCTCTTCCCAAAGAGTATTATACAATTTATTTTTATATATACCCTATTTGCAGGTATACTCCATTTATAAATATTATAGTTCATTATATGGGTTCAAACTATGAATAGTGCAATAAATATGAATCTAATCCGGGAATCTCATTAATTGATCCCTATTAAATCTCCACTCCGGGGTATTAAGGGTTTCACCGAAATTAACAGAGTACCAGGGACTTAATTCCTCATCCTCAGGGTTTTTAAGTACATGAATATCCTGCGCTGGCATGTAGCTTTGAGCAATGACAAATAGTTTTTCCCCTGTTGAATCATTGACAGCCATGTCGACTATAATCACAGTATGCCCGGGATCTTCTCCTTTCAGAAATACATCTCCTATTTGCATGTCATCTAACGGTATTTTCTTCATCTCCACAGAAAGGGACAATGTACCTGCATAAGCAAAAACCATGTCAAGATATTTTCTGAAACTACTATAATCTTTTGAATATGATGTTTTCTTTGCCCAATAAACTTTGTTTCCTTCCACTACAATCCTGTCGCCGCTCATCCATGTAGGATAATCTGCAAGAAACCCATTGGTAAAATTAAAATGTATTTTTTCGTATAGTTTCCTGCCATATAAGTACTCGGCTCTTAATCTAATAACAGCATCAGCGCACTGCTGTAAATCCCTGTCACCCACATCCATATCTACTACTGCTACATGTACATCTTTGTTTTTAGTTTTCCCATCATAATATTTAACTTTTGAGCCATGGGGTTTTAAAGGAAGACTCCTTAGATATTGCTCATAGGAGTCTTCCTCTACCTCTACTCTTTCGAAGCCTTCAGGTACATTTATTCTTTCCTGTATAGTGTCACCATTTTCATTTATTAAACCTAATTTTCCCTTTTCTAAAAGCTTTCCTTTATCTTGCCCCTGATCTTGAACAGACCTGGTAATACCCTTTTGGGAAGTATTATTAGTTTTATTGGTTTTATTAGTTTTATCAGTATTTTGACTTATACAAGAAGTCAAAAGTCCAGATATTATAATGAACACCATTAAGAGCCTTTTCACATCAGTCCACCCTTTATTATTTGTAAATTTGCAAGCTATAGATAACGCACAAAAGAAACTGCATTATAAAAGTTTTGAACGCTTATGTTACCTTAATTAATACGCAAAAATCCAATTTGTTCCTTGTAAAATCATTTTTGCGTTATATATAGTAAGTTTGCACCTGTTCATACCTTTTCAACTTCCCCATAATTCTCACCAAAAGTATCAACTGTAACAATTTTCATACGCTGGTCTTCATTAGGCTTATCGCTGTGGTTTCTTCTTACCGATACTATTCTGTCTACTTCCTCCATACCTTCAATAACCATACCAAAAGAAGCATATTGTCCATCAAGATGCGGAGCCTTCTCAACCATTATAAAGAACTGAGAACCTGCAGAATTTGGATTTGAAGAACGTGCCATGGAAATAACACTTCTGTCATGTTTTAAGTTATTAGTAAATCCATTTCTGGAAAACTCACCTTTTATGGAATATCCCGGGCCGCCCATTCCAGAACCTTCAGGGTCTCCTCCTTGTACCATAAATCCTGGTATAACCCGATGGAAAATAACTCCGTTATAAAAGCCACTTTCAACCAATGAAATAAAGTTTCTAACAGTATTAGGAGCTACCTCAGGATATAGCTCAACTTTTATTTTATTACCATTTTCCATTTCAATTGTTACTAAAGGATTCTTCATTATGAATCTACCTCTCAATCTTTTTAGTATTATAAAACAATTCTACCACAAAAATTGAGATATTAATCCAAAAGGTGGTTAAATCTACTGAAGGTGTATTAAATTTATATGAACAAAATGCACCCATCCACCGAATTTATTATTGACACCTATCAATCAACTTTTTAATATTAAGTCCAAGTATCTTTCTCTTATCTTCCACAGATATCCTTGCATAACAAACCCAGGCAAGCTGAGGTGCAGGATCTCTCATGGGCATATCAGTTCCGAATATAACTTTATCTGCTCCTGCCTCATCAACCATAAATTCAATCATTCCATTAGTAAGAGATGTATATGTAATCTCCAAGTATACATTATCCCTCTTCCTTGCTACTTCAATATTATATCCTGATGTAATATAAGAGCCTCCCGAATGAGCAAGGAGGAATGATATTCCCGGATACATTTTGCTCAAATATTCCACTTTTTCTGCAATATCTTTTGGCCCGGAATGAACAAGCATAATCAAGTTTTTTCTATCACCATATTCAAACCATTTCCGATACTTTTCTCCAAGCAAGTCATACTTGTTAGAACAGTAGTATGGCTTAATTCCTATTTATTTAATAATACCTTTTCTTCAGGTATTTTTAAAGCACTGCAATTTGTGGCAAATGAATTAGCTCCTCGCAGATTCAACCACATAGCTCTCCACCTGTTCTGCCAGGTTCTTAAGCTTCTCCTCCATATTGTCCTCTGTAATAGCATTCTCTCCCCTTGCTATGGAATCAATTATATACTCATTTATCTCTATTGAATAATGGGTCATATCTCTGTAATTATCAAGGTTATGAGTTATGCCTTCTATGTCCTGAAAATCAAATATTTTCACATTTCTGAAATCTTTGCATCTGGCATAAATATATCTTTTCAGCCTTATTTCATCATCAAATAAATTCCTGCTGTCAAGGAACTTATGAGCAAGGATTGAAAAGGGCGGATAGAACAGTATAAACTCAACATCTGGATTTCTTTTTATTACCTCTACCAGGTTTTTATCTGCATTTGCCCTAAGGTATTCCCATTTGAATTCAGCAGGGTCAGCCCTCTTTAAATCATTTTGGGCTAGATTCCAATCTTTCATTGCATTTGCCTTTTCAAATTTCGAGTTGTAATACCATGTGTTCAGCTTCTCCAGATCTTCGCTCATAGTATAATGCATTTTGCCTTTGTAGTTGCGAAGAAGAATATGATAACTTTGCAGAAGGGTTTCAGGGTTGCAAAGATATTTTAAGTCTGACATGAGGCCATTTTTATACATATAGTGGGGAAAGCCTTTCCCTGTCTCGGTTACCCTTCCGGTATCACCTCTGAAAGAAAAATAATTCAGCTCCAGAATAACAGTATTAGCTTTTTTAGCATGTGAAACAACATCTACCATAAGCTTTTCTTCATATATGGAAGCTCCCATCATTGAAAGCTTTACTGTCTTACTGTCCAGCTTATTCTCAACATATGACGGCAGGAAATTATCTGTCATGCTTGTGCCTACAATAGCAAGGCTGTAATCCTGACTCCTGGCAAGCCCGGGATTTTGATACCTTTGGTCGTTGAAATAAACCGGCTTGTACAATACAGGTTTTCTATAAAACTGATATGGATCTATTATATAATTTATAAG
>DAOSDD010000192.1:0-8834 GCA_035362115.1 Clostridiales bacterium
TAATTTTACTAAAAAGTGTGTTGAGAGAATAAAGAAATTCTCGGGAATAATAACAGAGCAATCTAAACGCCTTGGGCAGTGGATGGATTGGGACAACTCCTATTATACCCATACTGATGAAAATATCAGCGGTATATGGAACTTTCTTAAAAAGTGTCATACCAATGATTGAACTGAATATTGGAATTGCTTTATTGTTTTTAATTTCAGGATTTTTAGGAAAACTTATGATAGAACGAAGAAGGTAGTATTATATAAAGATTGCTAATGCTTACATGGATACACCCCGCCCGTATTATATTGCAATTTATATATTGCAATAAAAATTCTAAAAACTCTTGACAAGAATCGATTACAAATGTAATATTTTATTAAAAGATTACGTTTGTAATTTATTAACCAATTTACTAAACCAAGGAGCGGCATTTATGGATAAATCTAAGTCTTCAAGGATATCTGACGCTGAGTGGCAGGTTATGAATGTGATTTGGGACACAGATAGAACAACCTCCCAGGCCATTGTCAAGCAGCTTAAGGCAAAAACAAATTGGAGTGAAATGACTATTAAGACACTTATAGGCAGATTGGTAAAAAAGAAGGTTGCAGGATATGAAGTAGATAAGAATGATAAAAGAATCTATTATTATTATCCGATTATTAAACGCGACCAGTGTATCAGAGATGAAACAAACATTTTTCTAAAAAAATTTTATAATGGTGCATTGAGTTCCATGTTATCAAGCTTTGTGAAAAAAAATGAGCTTACCCGGGAAGAAATGGATGAGCTTATAAAAATTCTGGAATCCGGTAAAAAAAAGGAGGAATAGCCGCCATGTATAGTGAGTTTTTTAATTGGTTAATACAATCATCTTTGAAGGCATCCTTGATTATTCTGATTGTATTATTCTTAAGGAAATTTTTTGAAGATAAAATTAATGCAAGATGGTATATGATACTCTGGACGATTGTAACTATCAGGCTTATTTTGCCCTGGGCGCCTCAAACTAATACCAGCATGTTTAATGTTCTGGATCTTTCAGTAAATGTAATACAAAGCGCAATTATTACCGGTGAAAATATAGAAAATGAAATTGAAAAGTCAAAAGCTTCCATCAACAAGTCAGAACACAATAAATCAGAATATTTTGAGAATCACAGCGAGCAAGATGTGGATACATATTACTTTGATATATCTCCTGATATAAACTCTGATACGCAGCCTTATGAAGCATCAGCTATAAACAAAACATTCGATTCCCGATTGAATGTTTTGGGACATGATATAAGCCATAATCCACAAACACCTCCATTACTATATTTGATTTTAATATTTTGGATTGTAGGATTACTAGCCTTCTATTCATATATAGTTTTGATAAATATTAAGTTCTACAGGAAAATCAAAGATAAAAAGCCCATTACTGACGAAAGAATCTATTATATAACCGAACAATGCAGAAAGCAGCTTTGCATTAAAATCCCGATTACATTATTTGAAACCGGTGCAGTTGAAGGACCGTCCATATATGGAATATTTAATCCCATAATATTAATTCCCAAAAACATGTTAAGCATCCTTTCGGATTCAGAAATCAGATGCATACTAATTCATGAATTTATGCATTATAGGAGAAAGGATAATATCTTCAATTTATTTACCATGGTAATAAGCGGATTACATTGGTTTAATCCGTTAGTGCATATTGCTTTTGCCATGATGAGGCATGATAGTGAGCTTTTATGCGATTCCCGGGTATTAAAACATATATCAGGCGAAGAATATATCTATGGAAAGACATTAATAAAGCTGGCTTGCAATTTCGCAGGCAATAGCTTGATTATATCAGAAGGTATGGGCGGTAATGGTAAAGGATTAAAAGAAAGAATCAAAAGAATAGCTGGAACTGCCCGTTATAAGGCCGGCTGGAGTATAATTGCTATTTTGATGGTAATTATAGTAGGCTGTACAGGCCTTAGTAATGAAAAGGCCCCTTATGAACCCGATATATTCTATAATTTAGAACCCGTTAATCTCAATTTTTACACGCAGGGTTATAACGGCAGTACCGCTGAAATAGGCGATATGCTTAAGGAAATTGAACAAAAGCTTACCGGCTCCCTGAGAATAACACCTGTTTTTCATTGGATACCTTATGAAGAATATGACGATAAGCTTAAAACACTAATAACCTCAGGTGAAGCCGTAGATGCCTTTACAAGCTATACGCCGCGGACATATGTACAAGAAGATGTTGCCCTGGATATATCAGCCCTGTTTCCACAATATGCACCGGAGTATTATGAGCAGCTTAAATCCAATGAGGCCGGTGAAATGCTTCTCGAATCAGTAACCGTTGATGACAAGCAATATATGATACCACGGAATTATTTTGATTGTCCGAGATTTAGCATAGCGGCAAGAAAGGATCTAGTTTCAAAATATTCGGATGGCGGCTTTGAAACACTGGAGGAATATGGTGACTTTTTAAAAGCGGTAAAAGAAAATGAAAACAGAATCTTACCTGGTTTTATATATTCCAGACAGTTTTTTGACGCATATATTAAGGGGAATGGTTATTATATGAATAACGCCTCCTGGTTCTATTCAAAGTTTGACAGCAAGCAGCCCGCACTTTATCCTATAACTGATTTAAATGAGTTTATTGATGCATATAACCTTCTCAAAAACTGGAAAGACAATGGATATGTTATCGCAAACAATTCTATTTATAATTATACTGATTATTTGCCTTCCGGAGGACTAGCATCCTTTATGCTGAGCGGAAGAAGCCTTGAAGATAATATAAAGCTTGCAGTCCCTGGGAAATTTGAATACGGTATTTATCCGCTTTATATGAACTCAATCCATGAACTTCCGGTATCGTCACGGGGGCTGGTTGTCAGCAAACACAGCAAAAATCCTCAAAGAGTGTTGATGTTTATAGAATGGCTGCACAGCTCACAGGAAAACTATGATCTGTTTATATATGGAATTCAGGATAAGAATTATGAGCTGAAAGGCGATAATATTTATATTCCCGCAGATATGAAATTGTTGTATTGGGACATAATGGGATCCGATTTTTTTAAAGATTATAGATTTGCAAGGAGCTCACTTATAGGAACAAATGAATCTCGTAAAATACTGCTTGATGCAAGCTTAAAGAATGTAATTACATCGGACGAATTGACGGAGGAAATTTTTGGCAAAGATCATAATGAGCTTTTTGATGATCTTTTAAAAGACAAAGAATGGCAGGAAGAGATTAATAATATGTATAAAAATTTGAATGGCATATTTGATAAATATTTTGATAATATGAAAACCTTTTGCAAATATATAGATTCGGGCCTCTTTATTATGACTCCCCAGAAACTTCAGGAAAACCAGAAAGAAGCAGGTGTAGATAAAATTATTGAATACTATGAAAAAGTATTTGAAAGATATAGGAGATGAGTTTCTTTTAGCATCTGATATTTGCAAATATAATATGATTTTAATCTAAAGGCTCATTCAATGCCAGCATGTTGAAATAGGTAGTAAACAATAATATTAAGTACCGAAAGAAGATATAAAATATGATATACTTTATAAGTACCAATTTGTATTTGTGGTAAATTTTGAGGCTTACAGGCTGCTCATATAGTATTAATTTAATAGTATTTTACCTCAATTTAAATTGTTTGCTTATATTTTACCAACTAAGGAAATAGGATATAATTTTTTATATGAAAGATTTTATAAATCGAAGTTCAAACATAGATAATTTATAAACTTATTTAAAATCGGTGTTGCCTTAAGGTGTATAAAGTATGAAAGTTTATTTAAAGTTTAGTGGATAAATGAAAATATTAAAGATATTACGCTGATGCTTCTAATAATTAAAACATACAGATAAGAGAATATTGTCGAATGGTGGAGAGTGATTTATAAAGGGATTTAAGACTTAATGTAGAATAATATATATATAGGTTAATCTTGTAAGCTATTCCAATCAAGATTAATTAGTAAAGTTTAAGGAGAAAGCAAATGAGTACTAAAACACTAAACACACTGGAACAATTGATTGAAAATTATAATATACAAGGAACATTAACAGAATAAAGAAGATAAAAATTACACCTATTGTAATGGTGGGTATTGGCGCATATGTCGTTATGTAGACAACTCAGTTACATACGAAACAGCGGAAGATGCCAGGGTTCTGTGTAGTGCAGGCTATGCTTTTGGACGTTTCCAATGCTTGTTATCAGACTTTCCAATAGACAAGCTTCATGAAACTATACTGGATTTTCATAATACTAAAAAAAGATTAAATGATTTCTTTGGCATGGTAGCTTTAGATCCTGTTGGCAGAGTAAAGGATGTAGAAGAAGAAATAAGATTTTTTGAAAACAACTGTTCAAATGCATCAAAACTTATAGATATGCAGGAAAGCGGCCAACTTCCTTTACGTGTAACTCATAACGATACAAAATACAACAATATTTTAATGGATAAGTATACCTGTAAGCCTCTTTGTGTTATAGACCTTGATACTGTAATGCCGGGCCTCAGCACATATGACTTCGGTGATGCTATCCGCTTTGCTGCTAACACTGCAATGGAAGATGAAACAGATTTATCAAAAGCTGAGTTAGATATGAAAAAATATGAAGAATTTACAAAAGGATTCATGACAGCATCAAAAGAATTTCTAACAAAAGAAGAACTAGATACCATGGCACTAGGAGCAATAATTATAACCATAGAACTTGCATCACGCTTCCTGGCAGATCACATAAACGGTGACAAATATTTCCGCATACATAGAGAAAATCATAATTTGGATAGGGCAAGATGCCAGATCAAACTGGCTCAGGATATGATAAACAAATATGATGAAATGTGTAATATAATGGGAGAATAAAATGGTAGATGAAAAAATGAAAAGCACTAAATTAAGGACGCTTATAAGTTCCCTAATATTTTCGATTATTTTGATGGTTTTCCCGGTGGTGTCCGGTGCAATCGTAGTTATTAATAGTATAGAGACATTACGAAGTTATTTAATGCAAGGTGTTTTTATGATGTTATCCATAGCGGTGCCTGTAATCTTTATGGGGATTACAAAGACTAAACCGTCTCAAATCGGTTTTACCGGAATGGAAAGAGGCAGTGTAAAAATAGTATTATATTTTATACCGGTAATTGCAGCAAAAATTGGCTTTCTCTTATATGAAATTAATCATGATATACATACTGTTATGTCACTTGCATTTTTCACAATAGCAATAGGATTGTCAGAAGAACTTTATTTTAGGGGAATTATTCTGAGGAAGCTAAAGGCTTGTTTTACAATAAAGCAAACAGTCATCATATCTTCTGTACTCTTTGCAGCCGTGCATGCTTCTCAAGCATTTTCAGGCACAGTGCTTATCATGGTTGCGCTTACCATAATTAATGCTTTTATATTTGGTATTGTCGCTTCAGAAATTGTAATGTTGACAAAGAGCATTTTTCCTGTAATTATATGGCATACTTTATATGATTTTATAAATTGGATTTCGTTGGTTAGTGGAACAACAGAGGTGTTCTTGATAATAATCCAATCTATATGCATGGTTATATATGCAAGTTATTTATGGGCCAAATTACCTGTCCCCTTCAAAAAGTCCATCTGCCAACAATATACTACAAATAAAACCATAGAACACAATAAATGGTATTACTGAAGTATGAAATAAAAGGTAATATACCATTAAGTACAGGCGTTGATTAAGCTTTGTATTAGAAATTTCTGTTGGAGGGTATTTTAGGTAATGGTATAGGTGTTTTGCAATTGATACCCTGATGAGTGCGATTTGTATTAATAATAGTTGTGAATGTATTCTTTAAGCAGCCTGTAATATTGAATAAAGCGCCTTTATAGTTATCGGTGATTATTGCTATTGGATGCGACATTAATGCTATTCAATTGTATCGAAATAATTATCGGTGATTATTGCTATTACATAAGATATTTATGCTATTTACAACCCATAGTCATCAAGGTAAGATTAAAAACAAGACAAGATTAAGCCGATTAGATATTTTACATTACTATTGATTAATGTTAAAGGAAGGTTGGTTGAAAAAATGCAAAACCCTATAAGTAAGACATCGTTATGCAGAGCATCGTTTTACAAAACTTTTTTGGACAATTATCAGTTATATTTGCTAATGCTCCCCGGAATCATTGTTACAGTTATATTTTCATATATTCCAATGTACGGAGTACAGATAGCATTTAAAAATTTTCGTACCAGTCGCGGTATATGGAGGAGTGAATGGATAGGATTTGATCATTTTGCAAGGTTTGTACGGTATACCGGTTTCTGGAGAATGCTTAGAAATACCGTCTCAATAACTTTATATAACTTAGCCACTTTTCCTGTTCCGGTCATAATCGCCCTTTTAATTAATGAAATAAATTCTAAAAAATTTAAAAAAACCATTCAAATGATATCATATGCTCCGCATTTTCTTTCTACTGTTGTACTTTGCGGTATGGTTTTATTATTCCTTAATAGATCAAACGGTATAATAAATAATATTATTGCTTTATTTGGCGCTGAGAGAATAGATTTCATGACAAGATCAGAATTCTTTAGCAGTATTTATGTTTGGTCCGGTGTATGGCAAAATGCAGGGTGGGGTACCGTAATTTATCTTGCAGCCTTATCAAATGTATCACCAGAGCTGATTGAATCAGTGAAAATTGACGGTGGAAATAGGCTCCATATAATATGGCATATCAATATCCCAGCTATTCTGCCTACTTTGGTTATATTATTTATAATGTCTACGGGCAATGTGCTTTCACTAGGACATGAAAAAATCTTGTTACTACAAAACGATTTGAATCTCGAAAGATCCCGTGTTATTTCTACATATGTATATGAAATAGGTTTAGTAGGGGGACAGATGAGCTATTCTACAGCTATAAATCTATTTAACAATGTAGTAAACCTATCTATTCTAACTATGGTGAACTTTTTTGCCCAAAAACTATCGGAGGTAAGTTTATGGTGACATTCAACAAACGTACCTCAAAGAAATTTGATATTGATATTATCTTTAATGTATTTAATACCATTTATATGCTTGTTTTCTTATTTGTAATGCTGTACCCTCTGTACTTTACAGTATCCAGACATTCACATACAGTTTTTGCTAGTTCGGTCCTGCTTAAGCTGCCAAAATTATCGACGATAAATATTGCAGTTTCAATGTCTTTTTCCGTTATGATTCGCCCGTAAATTGCAATTTTTTCCTGCATATACATTCTCCTTTATATTTGTTCCCAATTTATTTTAACAAACACTCGAAAGAAAGTTCAGCACTATTTTGAGAAAAAATTTTTTCTGTGTTCCTTGTAACCCTGTTAAATTAACAATGTTCAATTTTGTGCGTCAGCACTGAATAAATTTAAAACCTAATATAACATTTTTAACTTGCAATATAACATAAGAAGTGTTATATTTAAAGCAAAAAATGTTATATTAGGAGGTGACTAAATGATGCTAACTATAGAACGGTACTTAAAAGAAAATATTGATGATCATGTTACTATAACACAGTGGTTAAATAAAAATAAACTACCTATTTTTTTGAGAGATTTTTACAATTTTTTTGAGATGATAATTCTTAATGTCCCATGTATATTGGTTGAAATTCGAGATGAAACACCGACTATTGATGTTATAAAAAAACATATTAAACGAATTAAAGAATTGGCAAATAAGGAAATTGTACTTTACTACAAGGAGATTACCCGCTATAGAAGAAAGAGTTTGATTGAAAATCGTATTCCATTTATTATTGAAGATGGGCAGATTTTCTTACCCTTTTTAGGTCTTGATTTAAAAAAGACGACTCAATATGTTGATGAGAAGACAACAAACTTTTCTACATCTACACAACTAGCATACCTTTATTTTCTGTATAACAAGGATGTTGTGGTCAATACTACTGAGTTTGCTAGAAAAATGAATTTTACAGTAATGACTGCTTCTCGTGCATTGAATGATTTGTATGATGCTAAACTAATCAGATGTAAAATTGGTGGTAAAACAGGACGGAGCAAGGAGTATCAACGGATTCCAGATCCAGAGTATTTTGAAATAGGCCAAGCATATATGAAATCTCCTATTAAGAAGGTTGTTTATGTAGAAAAAAAACCTATAGGTGCTTTGATTGCTGGGCTTGATGCATTGGCGGAGCTATCAATGATAAATCCTCCTGCACATCCAATAAGAGCAATAAGCCATCGTCAGTTAAACAAACAAGATTTAAAGATTATTAGTAACAAGGATATGATTAAGGACCAGCGACTAGTAGAATTGGAGATATGGAATTATGATCCTAAACTATTTACAGATAAAAAATATGTGGACTTAATGTCTTTGTATAGTTCTTTAAAAGAAAAAAAAGATGAGAGAGTAGAGCAGGCTTTAGAGGAAATTTTGCGAGGTGAGATATGGTACACGGGTTAGAAAAATTCAGGGAGTATTTTGGGGAGCATGGGAATAAATATGTTTTTATTGGTGGAACTGCCTGTGATATTCTTATGGAAGAATTGGGAACACCTTTTAGAGCGACAAAAGATTTAGGATATTTAATTATAATTTTTTCAAATGTTTCATCGCTTATTTTTTCTTTTTCATCAGACCAAAGATATCTAAAAATATTAGAACGAGTCACGTATAGTTTATGTGTCATTACTTTTGATTTAGCTTTTGAGGAAGTATGCTTACCTAAAGTTGTTAAAAAGATGAAATCTATCTGCTACCTGGATTGCATTCGGTATTAT
>DAOSDD010000193.1:0-8756 GCA_035362115.1 Clostridiales bacterium
TTTTTGTTAACCAAAGCATTAGGGATATACCTGAAAAACAGCGAAATGAGCTGTTTGAAAGCTACAACTTTATGAAAGAGGAAAGCCATAAATTTTTTGAAATGGCTATTCTTTTAGAGGGTGGCAATATAATTCAAATAGGTCAGGAGTATTATACAATTACCAAAAATCAGATCTGTATCATAGATAAAAATATAAAGCACCGGTTGGGCTGGGACAAGTCCATGCCTGATTGCTCGTCCATGCTGTGGATAGGCATAACCGGAGAAACAGTACGCACCAGCTTCACCACATATTTTTCCTCGGGACATAGAAAAATTTCCGGCATGGATATATACGGAACCGGTGAATTTTTTGTAAATGAAATCTGTAATGAGCTCCGAACAAAAAATGATGGTTATAAAGAGGTTGTTTCTGCTTATCTTTCTGCTTTTCTTACTCTGCTTGCCAGAAAGTTAAGTTCGCCGAGTATAAGCATCGGTAAATTTGAGAGAGTTCAGATAGTAGGTAAAGCTAAGGAGTACATCAAAAGCCATCTGGATTCCCATCTTACGCTTCAGGAAATATCGAACAAGGTCTATGTAAGCCCAAATTATTTAAGCACGCTTTTCAAACAGGTCACAGGGCAAACTATTACCCAATATATACAGGATCTCAAAATAAGAAGGGCTGCTAAGCTTTTAAAAATGTCAGATTTGTCCTTATTAGAGGTGGCTGAATCGCTGGGATTTTATGACCAGTTCCATTTCAGCAAGGTCTTTAAGTCGTTTACCGGAATATCCCCGGCAGCATACAGAAATTCAATGCTTTATACGCCAAAGACGAGCATCTAATTAAAACAATGACTGGTTATCACTTTATCATTTTTTTTCACCGGTACAAAGATTAACACATCAAAAATAATAAAACCAAAAAAATGAAATTATCTGTAAAGTTTTCAAAGGATTAATCGATATATATAGTAGGGTGGAATAAGGTGTCTATTCATAGCGGCCGTATGAAAAGCACATTATTCACTGTTTACTTACATTATTTAATTTAACTTCAAGAGTCATGCAAAAAGCAAATTAAACAAAAACAAAGCACGGGCAAGGATGCCCGGCGGAAAAACAAGGAGGTATTATTTTATGAGAATCAATAACAATATAATGGCAATGAACACATACAGGCAGTTGGGATTAGGAAGTGCAGCAGGTGCCAGATCAATGGAAAAACTGTCATCAGGCTTTAGAATCAACAGGGCAGGAGATGACGCAGCCGGTTTGGCAATTAGTGAAAAAATGAGAGGACAGATCAGAGGCTTAACTCAAGCTTCCAGAAATGCACAAGATGGTATTTCTTTAATTCAAACAGCAGAAGGTGCATTAAATGAAACTCATGCAATCCTTCAGAGAATGAGAGAACTTGCAGTTCAATCAGCAACTGATACAAATGTAGGTGTAGACCGTGGAGAAATTCAAAAGGAAGTAGACCAATTAGCAAAAGAAATTACTCGTATATCCAATACTACAGAATTTAACACTCAGAATTTATTAGCAGGTGGCTTTGATGGTACATTCCACATCGGTGCAAATAAAGGTCAAAATGTTAATTTATCTATAGGGCAGATGGATGCAAAAGCACTAGGAGTTGCTGGTTCTAATATCATACAAACAGGCGGACTTGCTGGAAATGGAAGTGGAATAGCTTCAGTTGCAAATTTAAGCGCTGAATTGGAAGCTGGTACAGACTATGCAATTGATGTTACAAAAACAGCTGCAGACGTAGGTGCGGCAATTGCAAAAGGTACTGGAGATGGCACTGCTGCTGAGACAGGTTCTATAGACTATACTGGATTTACAGGAACTTCAAATACAACTTATACTATTGAAGTAGTAACAGTTAGTGGAGATGCAGACGCAAATCAAATTACTTCTATCAGAGTATCTAATGATGGCGGAAAATCTTGGAGCGGATCTATTGATATTAGTGGTGGCACAGGAACTTTTGATGGATTAGTATATACAAGAGAAGTAGCTGGGGCAGGATCTAGATATGCTGCAGGAGATCAATTTACTTTCACAGCTAATGCTTCATACGCTGATGTACAACTTCAAAAAGGCGGAGCAGGTATAGGTGATGCTGTTAGAGTTTATTACGGAGCAACAAGTGCCAACATTGGTAATGTGCAAGATGGAAAAACGTTAACTGCGAACTTTAAATATACTGATCTAGCAACTGCTACAACAAGTGATTTTACAATAGCTGAACAAGAATCAGAATCTGCCTCCATATCCAATGGGGTAATAACTAAAGAAGCGTTAACCAGAGCAGGTACAAATGTATCAACTCAAAAATCAGCAGATGCTGCTATTATAAAGATTAACTCTGCAATAGAAACAGTCTCAGCAGAGAGGTCTATGCTTGGTGCGTATCAAAACAGATTAGAGCACACAATAAAGAATCTTGATACATCAGCTGAAAACCTGCAGGCATCAGAAAGCAGAATCAGAGATGTAGACATGGCAAAGGAAATGATGGAGTTCACAAAGAACAACATCTTGCAGCAAGCTGCAACAGCAATGCTGGCTCAAGCAAATGCTGCACCTCAAGCAGTACTTCAGTTGTTAAGATAGCTGAATATCCGGGAATAACAATTAAGGGGTCAGGGGAGTTGCTCCTCTGGCCCTTTTTAATTGCTATACAAAGAAAAGTCAACTATCGGAAAATAATATTCTAGTTGAAGCTGGTTGCTCCAAAGTTAGGTATGAGTATTGACATCATAATAAAGGCAACAGGATTTTCTGCGTTGTGAATTACGAATTTTTCCTTGCTCTAAACATAGTAATCCGTAAATTTTGTTCAAATTATTATATTTAAGAAATTCTATTCTACCATTTCTGCCATATTATATAGCAGAAAATTTAATACACTTCCATTGAAAATGATATTATATTGACAAAATTCGGTTTTTATTGTAATCATATAATAGAGCTATTATAGGGATATTAAAGAGAATTAAAGGAGATTACTTTTAATGGTGTCCAAAAAAATAATAAGAAGATTTGTTTCATATTATAGGCCGCATATAAAATTATTTTTGGCAGATTTAACCTGTGCATTTTCAATGGCATCAATAGACTTAGTATTTCCGGTAGTGACCAGATATTTACTGCAACAAGTAATTCCAAATAATAATATTAAGTTGATGCTTGGTATTATTTTTGCATTAACTGGCATGTATCTGGTTAGAATGCTGCTTAATTATTTTGTAAATTATTACGGGCATATTGTAGGAATAAGAATGGAATATGACATGAGAAGGGATCTTTTTTCCCATTTGCAAATACTATCTTTCAAGTTTTATGATACTGTCAGAACAGGAAAACTTATGTCCAGAATGATGAATGACCTGAATGAAATAACCGAACTTGCCCATCACGGACCTGAAGACATATTTCTTTCAGTTATTATGCTTTTTGGCTCTGTTGTTATCCTTTCTACTATTGAATGGAGGCTTACTCTTGTTGTTTTTGCTATAATTGTTTTTATGGCATGGTTTGCCATAACTAAAAGGACAAAAATGTCAAGGGCCTTTAGGGATGTAAGGAAAAAGGTTGCAAATGTAAATGCCCAAGTTGAAAGTAGCATTTCAGGAATACGGGTTTCCCAGGCTTTTGCAAATGAAGAGTTTGAGAAGCAGAAGTTTGATGAAGGTAATACTCAGTTTAAAGGTTCAAAAGATGAAGCATATAGGTATATGGCTCAGTATTCAGCGGGAATCGACTTTATTACTAATGTACTGGATATAAGTGTAATCGGGTTTGGAGGATATCTTGTTTATATAAAATCAATAAATATTGTCGATTTGATGACTTTCCTGCTTTATATTAATCTTGCAGTTCAACCTGTTAGAAGATTAGCGCAGTTCGTGCAGCAGTTTGAATCAGGAATGGCAGGATTTGAACGTTTCTGTGAGATTATGGATGAAAGGCCTCATATTGTTGAAAAGGTAAATGCAAAAGAATTAAAGGATGTCAAAGGAGAAATAAGCTTTGAAGATGTTACCTTTGCCTATAATGAAGGTGAGGATATACTTCGGAAAGTCAACTTGATAATCCCGGCTGGAAAAGTGGTTGCACTGGTAGGGCCTTCGGGTGGCGGAAAAACTACATTATGTAACCTAATACCAAGATTTTATGATATAGAAGCAGGTTCTGTTAAAATAGACGGTAACGATGTAAGAGATTTGACGCTTAAATCCTTAAGAAATAACATAGGAATTGTACAACAGGATGTATTTCTTTTTGCAGGAACTATAAAGGATAATATATTTTATGGTAAGGTTGATGCAACCGACGAAGAAGTTATGGAAGCTGCGAAGCGTGCCAATATACACGAATTTATCATGAGCTTACCAAATGGTTATGATACTTATGTAGGAGAAAGAGGCATAAGGCTTTCTGGAGGACAAAAACAGAGAATATCCATATCAAGGATATTCTTGAGGAATCCACCAATATTAATACTTGATGAAGCAACTTCATCTCTTGATAATGAAACGGAAATGATAATACAGGAATCGTTAGAGGAATTATCAAAAGGAAGAACCACCGTTATTATAGCTCATAGGCTATCTACAATAAGAAATGCGGATGAGATTGTTGTTTTAGATAAGGATGGAATTCAAGAAAGGGGTACTCATAACGATCTTGTAAAATTGGATGGGATATATTCAAGGTTGTATAATACTCAATTTGAAGAGAACGTGTAGGAAGTAAGAGAGGAAGCTGATATGAAACCGGATAATGCTATATATAATGCCTTACATAATGCCATATATAATGCTATACATAATGCCACACATAATGCCATATATAATGCCATCATGTATAATTCTATATATAATGCCATATATAATGCTATACATTATATAAAAAATGCGCCCGCATGCTTTCCAAAACTTGTGTTTATAAAGTAGCAAGGATATAGAATATATGCTAAAATAAAGCTGAAAATATATTGAGGAGGAATATAATGTCTGACATAATTTCCAGACTTATAAAGGAATTTAAACTAAAACCTTTTCAGGTAGAGAATACTGTTAAACTTATCGATGAAGGTTCCACCATACCTTTTATTGCCAGATATAGGAAGGAAATGACAGGCGAGCTAAATGACCAGGTTTTAAGAGAATTATATGAAAGATTAATATATTTAAGGAATTTAGAATCAAGGAAGGAAGATGTAAAGAGACTGATAGATGAGGCAGGTAAGCTTACCGGCGATATAGTTGTTGCTCTTAAAAGGGCCGAAACTCTTCAGGAAGTAGAGGATATATATCTGCCTTATAAACCAAAACGTCGCACAAGGGCTGCCATTGCCAGAGAAAAAGGACTTGAGCCACTTGCCGGAATTTTAATTTTACAGGTAAAACTTAAAGGAACTATAAAAGATATTGCCGGGCCTTTTATAAATCCAGAAAAGGGTGTTGAATCTGTTGAAGATGCGTTAAATGGAGCAATGGATATTATTGCAGAAGAGGTATCTGATAATGCTGAACATAGAAAGACTGTCAGGGAGGTGTTTTTAAGAAATGGCGTAATCATAACTAAAGCTAAAAAAGAAGAAGACTCAGTATATAGGATGTACTATGATTTTAAGGAACCTGTAGATAAAATTGCCAGCCATAGGATATTGGCTATTAACAGGGGAGAAAAGGAAGGATACCTGCAAGTCAAAATTGATGTGCCTGACGAAGAAATAATTACCCGTCTTAAGAGAAAAGTAGTAAAGAATCCGCATTCAGAAACTTCTCAATATGTAGAGAGTGCTGTAGAAGATGCGTATAAGCGTCTAATATTTCCTTCAATGGAGAACGAAATAAGAAATGCCATAACTGAAACAGCAGAAGAACAAGCAATGGTAGTTTTCAGAGAGAATCTAAAAAATCTGCTGATGCAGCCACCTATAAAAAATAAGATAGTGTTAGGATTGGATCCTGCATATAGAACAGGATGTAAACTTGCTGTAGTTGATGGAACAGGTAAAGTGCTTGATACTGCTGTGATATATCCTACTCCTCCTCAGAATAAAGTGGAAGAGGCTAGAAAAGTTGTTAAGTACCTAATAGACAAACATAAGGTTGATATAGTATCAATCGGAAATGGAACCGCATCACGAGAAAGCGAATTATTTATTGCAGATCTTTTAAAGGAAATAGACAGAAAAGTGCATTATATTATAGTCAGTGAAGCAGGGGCATCAGTTTATTCTGTGTCAAAAGCCGGCGCTGAAGAATTCCCGGATTTCGATGTATCGCAAAGAAGTGCTGTATCTATTGCCAGACGTTTACAAGATCCCATGGCTGAATTGGTTAAAATAGATCCTAAATCCATAGGTGTTGGTCAATACCAGCATGATATGAATCAAAAAAGGCTGGACGAATCCTTGACAGGAGTAGTAGAAGACAGTGTTAACAAGGTTGGAGTGGATTTAAACACTGCTTCACCTTCTCTTTTGTCTTATATATCTAGCGTTAATACAACACTTGCAAGAAATATTGTGGGATATAGAGAAACTAATGGCAAATTTAAAAATAGAGAGGAACTTAAAAAAGTAAAAAGGTTGGGACAAAAAACTTTCGAGCAATGCGCAGGTTTTTTACGTATTTCTGAAGGAGAAAATATCTTGGATAATACTGCTGTACACCCTGAATCATATGATGCAGCGTTAAAGCTTCTTAAGGCTATGGGATATAGCTTAGAGTCTGTAAAAAATCGAAAATTAGGTGATTTAAAGAAGAAAGTTGAAAAATACAGCGAAGGATTTGGTATTGAAAAATTAGCTCAAATTATTGGTGCAGGGGTACCAACTCTCATGGATATTATAGATGAGCTTTCAAAGCCGGGACGAGATCCAAGAGATGAACTACCAAAACCTGTTTTTCATACCGATGTAATGAAAATTGAAGATCTTAAAGCAGGCATGATGTTAACCGGTACAGTGAGGAATGTTGCTAATTTTGGAGCTTTTGTCGATATCGGAGTTCACCAGGACGGATTGGTGCATATATCAGAGATGAGCGATCGCTTTGTAAGAAATCCCATGGATATAGTATCGGTAGGAGATATAGTAAAGGTAAAGGTGCTTAATGTAGATGTTGAAAAGAAAAGGATCAGCTTGAGCATGAAAGGCATTAAACTGTAGAGGCTGTAGGGATTTGTCTTGCAGCCTTTGTAGAAGAAATAGCTGGTTACAGGTCTAAAAGACTAAGTAAGAAGCCATTTCCAGTTTGGGTAGGGTAGGATAGGATAGAGTAGGATAGAGTAGTATTTTCGAAAGCTTTAATTCATTGTGCTTTCAAAAAAAAATTATTGCTACAAATATTGCAACCGGAAATGATTCACTACTTAGTGGTTAATCTTTGCTTTTTTGCATGCTTATTTGCTCTGCCTGAATCTTTAGTTCAACATATTGAACATCTTCAGATTTAGCAGGAGAAATTGCAACATCAAAGCTGCACCACTGTCCCGGGATAAGCATATCTTTTATAGATAGTTCACTGCTTTTTAGGGATTTTTCCCAATCTTCATAACTTACATCCTCATTTTCCCTGTCATACTTTTGCCCCCATCTTATTTTAACCTTACAGCCATTGTAAACACAATTTTGAGGGTTCCCCAACCTGAAGTACAATTTATATCCATCTGAGAATTGCTCTGTTTTATCAAGTATCAGAAAAAACATACCAGTGCTTGAGTCTAATCTTGCGAATCCTTTGCTTGAATCTGCAGCATTAAAAACAGCTTTACTGTATTGATCCAGTCTTAATTTATTAATTGCAAGATCTGTAAGTATTTTAACCTTAAGCTCATTAAAATTTTGCAGTTCTGCAGTCAGATTTTCATTATCATTTTTAAATTGGTCAATATCAGAAGATAAAGTATCTAATTCTTTTTCCAGTTTTGATATTTTCCCTGATAGCACTGATCTATTATAGATGCCAAGTATTAATGACAACACAATTAGTATACCAAAGGTTATAAAAGCTATTTTCTTAACTAATGAAATATTATTACGTATTGGTGCTATCATTTTTTCTATCTTTTCATTTATCTTTTCCAAGGGTATCATCGTTACCAACACCTCACATTAAATTTAGCCATTTCTAAATGAATGGAACATAATACTATTGTACAATTAATTTATGGCAATATGCAAATATTTTTTTATTCCCTTTTTATTTCCATAAGGTGCAACTTCAAATGCTGTACATTTAGTTCTTCAACTTGCTGTGTACCTATAGCTGTGTACCTATAGCTGTGCACTTATAGCTGTGTACTTATAGCTGTGTACCTATAGATGTGTACCTATAGATGTGTACCTATAATTAGAATAAGCAGTTGAAATATTTTATGAAACATAGTATGTTATTGTTGAGGCATTTGTGTCCAACGTAATAACCTTGCAAAGACACTGGCAATAATAGCTGCGTTACTAAAACTATTACTTTGGAGGTACTATATTATATGAGTCCGTTTGAAATAATTATGCTAGCTTGTTTTGGTGCTGCCTGGCCGGCATCAATTTACAAAACTTACAAATCAAGAAAGAATACAGGAAAAAGCCTGACATTTTTAATTATAGTTTTTTTTGGTTATGTTTCAGGTGTTATACATAAAATATTCTTCAATTATGATGCTGTTATTTTTCTATATATATTAAACAGCATTATGGTTTTTATGGACATGATGCTATACTTTAGAAATAAAAAG
>DAOSDD010000194.1:0-8735 GCA_035362115.1 Clostridiales bacterium
TGAAGTGAATATTATACATGGAAATCGTTTCTTGCCATATTTTTCTTCAAATATACAAAATGCACCCTTCATTAAAAAACACGATGCCTGTGGATAATTGTATTAATATTTATTTTTTCTGTGGATAACTTTATAAATTTATATTGAATATGATTGGAAAGTCTGATATATTAATTATACTTATCGTGATAAAACTAATTAACATGTAATTAGTTTTATTATTAGATATTAATTGTTTAAAATGTAGTAATTTGATACATTTGCAGTAGTAATTAAATGTATTTAATGTAATAAATTATTCGGCAGTTTTTTTAATAATACATTTAACAATACAAAAGAAAAGGACATGCCTATGCATCAATAGCATTATTTCATTAGTTAGGCTTAATGTTCTTTTTGTTTGTTAATAATTATTAGAGATAAAGTATTTATATGGAGGAAATGGTATGAATAATCAACTTTCGAGTATTTGGCAGAGAACTCTCGAACTGTTGAAAGACGAAGTTACAGAAATAAGTTATAATACTTGGATAAAAACTATTATGCCTGTATCAATAAGTGCAAATACTATAGAACTGGGTGCCCCTGCTGATTTTAATAGAGGCATACTTGAATCTAGGTATTCATTATTAATACAACAGGCAATAAAGAAAGCTACAAACCGGGAATATAAAATTGTATTTATAGTTCCTTCACAGGAAGGCAGCATGCCCTCAAGAGGTTCGGTTAAAAAAGCTAATGAAGAGGATTCTCTTATTTCTGTCTTAAACCCGAAATACACTTTTGATACATTTGTTATTGGAAGTGGAAATCAGCTTGCACATGCAGCATCACTTGCTGTAGCTGAATCACCGGCCAAGTCATATAACCCTCTTTTTATCTACGGAGGAGTAGGTTTAGGGAAAACCCATCTTATGCATGCAATTGGCCATTATGTTATACAGCAGAATTCATCTTTAAAGGTTCTTTATGTATCTTCTGAAAAATTCACGAATGAACTTATTAACGCTATTAAAGATGATAAAAATGAGGCTTTCAGGCAAAAGTACAGAAATATTGATATCCTTTTAATAGATGATATTCAGTTTATAGCTGGAAAAGAAAGGACTCAGGAAGAATTTTTCCACACTTTTAATGCTTTATATGAAGCCAACAAGCAAATTATTATATCAAGTGATAAACCTCCAAGGGAAATTGTAACTCTGGAAGAAAGACTTAAATCCAGATTTGAGTGGGGACTTCAGGCGGATATCCAACCCCCTGATTTTGAGACACGAATAGCTATATTGAAAAAGAAAGCTCAGGTTGAAAATATTGATATACCCGATGAAGTGTATTCTTTCATTGCAGATAATATAGCATCAAATATACGTGAACTTGAAGGAGCGTTAATACGCGTAATTGCTTATTCATCACTTGTAAAAAGCGAAATAAATCTGGACGTAGCCAAAGAGGCATTAAAAGATATTTTACTTGCAAATAAAACAAGAGTTATTAATTCAGATGTAATAATTGACGTGGTTTCCAGGCACTTTAACTTAAAGCCTGATGACTTCAAGTCAAAAAAACGCAGCAGAGATGTGGCCTTTCCAAGACAGATAGCAATGTATTTATGCCGAGAACTGACTGATATGTCGCTTCCCCAAATAGGTTCTTATTTTGGAGGAAGAGACCATACTACAGTAATGCATGCATTTAGTAAAATATCAGATAGTATTATTGATAACTACGAAATAAGACGTACAGTGGAAGAGTTAAGAAGAAATATATCCGGTGGTTGAGAAAGAGTGTTTATTTTTTTTACTCAAAATTTAGTCCACAAAAAATGTTGATATGTTGAACTTACTCTGTGGACAAAGAAGTTATTTTTGTTTTACCTTGAATAATGTTAATTAAATAATAAAATATCTACAAGTTTACCCACAGACTCAAACTTTGATTTAGCGTATGCTTGACTAGGATATTCACATTAATAACAAAGCTTACTATTACTATGACTATTTTTTATATACTATATAGGAGGAAAGAGCGATGAAAATATTCTGCAATAAAGACGACCTGGTAAATGCAATAAATACTGTTCAAAAAGCTGTGCCTGCAAAAACAACATTACCAATTTTGCAGGGAATTATGGTAAAAGCTGAAGATAACCTAAAGCTTACGGCAAATGATCTGGAAATGGCAATTGAATGCAGTATTAAAGCTGAAATTATTGAGAAAGGCTCTATAGTTATTGATTCAAAGCTATTTGGTGAAATAATAAGACGAATGCCTAATTCAGAGGTACATATAGAAGTAGATAATGAAGAAAACATTAAGATTGACTGTAAAAATTCAAAATTTGAAATTAAAGGTACCAAAAGTGAAGGATTTCCCGGAATACAGGAAATACAGGAAGATATTTCATTAAAAGCAAGTCAGTCTGTTATTAGAGATATGATAAGGCAAACAATATTCGCTGTAGGAGAGGATGAAAACCGTCTGATTTTAACAGGATCTTTGATTGAATGTAAAAATGGATTACTTACATTTGTATCTATAGATGGTTTCAGGCTGGCATTAAGAAAATGTATTATTGAAGATCAAACTGCTAAAATTAGTGTTATTGTTCCGGGAAAAACCTTAAATGAAATATCAAAAATATTAAATCCAGTTGAGGATGACGTAAACATCTATGCAAGCAAAAGCATGATTATGTTTGATATGGGAGATACAAAAGTTGTTTCAAGACTGTTAGAAGGTGAGTATTTCAAATATGAGAATGTTATACCTGAAGAATTTGAAACGAAAATAAGAATAAATAAAAAAGAATTGCAAGACAGTATAGAAAGAGCTTCATTACTTATTTCAAGTGATGGGTCAAGATATCCTGTTACTCTGCTCCTGAAGTCAGACAAATTAATTATAACTACAAATACTCAGATAGGAAATGCAAGAGAAGAAATAAATATTGATATTTGGGGGGATGAGCTTGAAATAAAGTTCAATCCAAGATATTTTATAGATTCACTAAAGGCCATTGAAGAGGAAAATGTTGATGTAATGTTTAGTTCCGATGTAGGTCCTTGCATTTTGAAAAGTGTAGATAAAGATACTTTTATATATATGATTTTACCTTTAAGGAAATAAAAAAGAAGGAAAGAGGTCTTAAAGTATTTGTATATAAAAGATTTAAAATTAAACAACTTCAGGAATTATAAGGAATTATATTCTGAGTTCAATATGGATTATAATATAATTTGTGGGAAAAATGCACAAGGTAAAACAAATATTCTTGAAGCTATTTTTTTGTGTTCTTCAGGAAGATCTCACAGAACATCAAAAGACAATGAATTGATCAAATTTCTGGAAAATAGTTATTATGTAAATGTTGATGTAAATAGAAAATATACAGATACTACTATAGAGATATATTATGAGAAGGACTCAAGAAAAAAGATAAAAATAAATAGTGTACCGTCCAAAAAAAACGGAGAGTTAATGGGACAGCTTAATACAGTTATTTTTTCACCAGAAGATATGAATATAATAAAAGGTAGTCCCTCAGAAAGAAGAAGGTATATTGATATAGCAATAAGTCAGCTTAAGCCATCTTATTTCTATAATTTACAACAATATTCAAAAATCATTGCTCAAAGAAACTGCTTATTGAAAACATTAAATATAAACAATGGTATAAAAAGTAAAATGTATGAAACACTTGATATATGGAATGAAAAGCTGGTAGAGACAGGAAGCAGAATAATGATTGAAAGGTATAATTTCTTGAAGGAGCTTAATGAAAAAATAAAAGAAAAACATATTAAGTTAACAGGGGGAAGAGAAGAATTAGAGATTAGATATGCTCCTTCTATTTTGATTGAAAATGGATTGGATAAAAAAAGTATAGAAAATAGCTTTTATAAGAAATTGGTATCATCAGTTGAAAGAGAAATTAAAAACTGTGCTACTCTTTATGGCCCTCAAAGAGATGATATGGAAGTATTAGTAAATGAAAAGAATGTTAAATTATTTGGATCCCAGGGTCAACAAAGAACAGTTGTTTTATCGCTAAAACTTTCAGAGGTGGATATTGCATATAGATTGATAAATGAATATCCGGTACTGCTTTTGGATGATGTGTTTTCGGAGTTGGATATAAAAAGGCAGCAATACCTTATAGAAAGCATTAAAGGAATGCAGGTTTTTATTACTACTACGGAAATTAATTTCATAAAGACATTAAAGGAAAATAATAATTTAAGTTTGTATATGGTTGAAGAGGGAGTAGTAAAGGATACTAATATTATATAGAAAAGCAATATTAATTGCATAAAATCATGTGTTGGTATAAAATAAATATAGTTTATTATAATGTATTATATATGGAATGGGAATGGAGAGGAATATATGTTTTTGCATATAGGTGGTGATGTAGTAATTCCAATTAGAAATATTATAGCTATCTTTGATTTGGAAAAAACTACCATATCCAAAGATACAAAAGAGTTTTTGAAAACTGCTGAAGAGGAAGGGTTTATTGAAAGTATATCTGATGATATACCTAAGTCATTTGTTGTAACTGAGACAGATAAAAAAAGTAAGATATATTTATCCCCGATATCTTCCACTACATTACAAAAACGTTCAGGGTTTATAAAGGAAATGACATTTACAAAATAGGCCGATAAATATTAAGTTTATAAATAAATATACCGGAGAGGGAAGTATGACAGAAAATAATTTAAACAAAATTGAATATGACGAAAATCAGATACAGGTATTAGAAGGGCTTGAGGCTGTTAGAAAGCGTCCGGGAATGTATATAGGAAGTACATCGAGTAAAGGATTGCATCATCTTGTTTATGAAATTGTTGCAAACAGCATAGATGAGGCGCTTGCAGGTAGATGTGACAAAATAAAGATAACTGTTGAAAAGGATAATTATATTACAGTTGAAGATAACGGAAGCGGAATTCCTGTAGGGCCTCATCCAAAGTTAGGCATTCCAACTATTGAAGTTGTACACACAATATTACATGCCGGAGGAAAATTTGGCGGTGGAGCATATAGTGTTTCAGGAGGGCTTCATGGTGTAGGAGCATCTGTTGTAAATGCCCTGTCTGAATATATGATTGTAGAGGTTTCAAGAAATGGATATATTTACAGCCAGAGGTATGAAAGAGGAAAAGCTGTAACAAAACTTGAGATAATAGGAAATACTGAAAACACAGGTACAAAAACAACATTTAAACCAGATCCTTTTATATTTGAGGAAGTAGTATTTGACTTTGAAGGAATGATATCAAGGTATAGAGAAATGGCTTTCTTGAATAAGGGAATAAAGATTATATTAATCGATAACAGACCTGAGGAACCGGTAGAGAAGACGCTTCATTATGAAGGTGGTATTATCTCTTTTGTAGAATATATTAACAAAAACAAAGAGGTAATCCATAAACCTCCAATATATATTGAAGGTGGAAAGGATTCAACTGTAGTTGAAATTGCATTGCAATATAATGACGGATATGCTGAAAACGTGTATAGTTATGCAAATGATATCAACACAACTGAGGGAGGAACTCATTTAACAGGTTTTAGATCAGGTATAACAAAAGTTATAAATGACTATGCGAGGAAATATAACATATTAAAAGAATCTGACAAAAATCTGATGGGTGAAGACGTAAGGGAAGGACTTACTGCAATAATAAGTGTTAAGCTTTTAGAACCGCAGTTTGAAGGCCAGACAAAGACAAAACTAGGTAACAGTGAAGTGAGAGGTATAGTTGAAAATGTAGTAAGTGAAAAACTTGAATATTATTTGGAGGAAAATCCAGCTGAAGCAAGAGCCATTATTGAAAAATGTACAATGGCTGCAAGAGCCAGAGAAGCTGCAAGAAAAGCTAGAGAGCTGACAAGAAGAAAAAGTGCACTGGAAAGTACTGCTCTTCCTGGAAAATTAGCAGATTGCTCAGAGAAAGATCCTTCTTTATGTGAAATATATATTGTTGAAGGAGATTCAGCCGGAGGATCTGCAAAGCAGGGAAGAGATAGAAAATTCCAAGCAATACTTCCTTTATGGGGAAAAATGCTTAATGTCGAAAAAGCCAGAATAGATAGAGTTTATGGAAATGATAAACTAATGCCTGTTATTACTGCCCTAGGCACAGGTATTGGGGAAGAATTTGATATAGAGAAATTAAGATATCATAAAGTAATAATAATGGCTGATGCTGACGTAGACGGTTCGCATATTAGAATGCTTTTACTTACTTTTTTCTTTAGATATTTAAAACCTTTAGTTGAGAAAGAATATATTTATATTGCACGTCCTCCTCTTTATAAAATTACAAAAGGGAAAGAGCATATGTATGCTTACGATGACTTGGATTTAGAGAAAATAGTAAGAGAGAAAGAATGGGACAAAAAAGAATGTACCATACAAAGATATAAAGGTTTGGGAGAAATGAGCGCAGAACAATTGTGGGATACGACAATGAATCCTGAAACAAGAAGCATTATTAAAGTTGAAGTAGAAGATGCTGTAGCTGCTGATGAAATATTTTCAGACCTGATGGGAGAGAAAGTTGAACCAAGAAAGCAATATATACATCAGCATGCAAAGGAAGTAGTAAATCTGGATATTTAAAATATAAGAAATAAAAACATAATATTTATAAAATTGGCACAAGAAAACCTCATATATCTAACTTGGAGGATTGATTGTGCCTTAATTTTTTAAACTAAATACATGATTTCATGTATTTATGAAATGATGATATTTCATGTGAGTATTTAAAGTTTTTAGAGAAATATATTACAGAAGCTATCGTTACGATATTTAGAGCCTTCTCTAACGCTTCTTCTGATAATTTCAGCAAAAATTAAATATGCACCCATGCAAAATTATAACATGTAATTTCTTTAAAATGTATGATATACTTAAAATAATGCAATATAAATTTACTTATATTACTGGTTTGAGTGCAGAGAAATAATAGATAATGCACTAAATCTGGTTTTATGCAGGACAATCATATAATTAATTAGGAGTGAATTTAATGGCAAAAATAATTGCAATTGCAAATCAAAAAGGTGGAGTAGGGAAAACAACAACTGCTATTAACTTAAGTGCATGTCTGGCATATAAGGGTAAAAAAGTTATTCTAATTGATAATGATCCTCAAGGAAACTCAACCAGTGGTTTGGGATTTGAAAAAAGAAAATTGAAGAAATCTACATACGATATTCTTATTAATGATGAAGATATAGAAAATGTTATTTTGAAAACATGTATAGATAACCTTGAATTATGTCCTTCAAATATACAATTGGCGGGAGCTGAAATAGAATTGGTAACTGCATTTTCACGTGAAACAAGGATGAAAAATGCAATAAATAAAATAAAAGATAGGAATGACTTTATAATAATTGATTGTCCTCCATCATTGGGTTTATTGACTATAAATTCGCTAACTGCTGCAGATACTATATTAGTACCTATACAATGTGAATATTATGCGCTAGAAGGATTAAGTCAGCTTATGGATACGGTAAAGCTTGTACAAAGGCACTTAAATACCGATTTGGATGTAGAAGGTGTAGTATTAACAATGTTTGATGCAAGGACAAATTTGTCAATTCAAGTCGTAGAAGAAGTAAAAAAACATTTTAGAAATAAAGTATATAGAACAGTAATACCAAGGAATGTAAGACTAAGTGAAGCCCCAAGTTATGGATTACCTATAATTTTATATGATTCAAAATCTAAGGGTGCTGAATGCTACATGGACCTTGCTGATGAAGTAATAGAATGTTCGGAGGGATTTAATAATGACTAAAAAAAGACTTGGAAGAGGATTGGATGCTCTTATAACAATAGATGAAAATGAAAATGATAGTATAAAAGAAATGAAAATAAATGATATTGAGCCAAATACTGCTCAACCCAGGAAAAAGTTCGATGATGAAAGTCTTAATGAACTAGCTGAATCTATAAAAAAACATGGAGTAATACAACCTATAATTATTAAAAAGCAAAATGATATGTATAAAATTGTTGCCGGTGAAAGAAGATGGAGGGCAGCGAGAATTGCAGGATTAGATAGTATTCCTGTAATAGTTAAGGATTTATCAGAGAAAGAAATTGTTGAAGTAGCTTTAATAGAAAATCTTCAAAGGGAAGACTTGAATCCGATAGAAGAGGCAGAAGCTTATGAACAATTAATTAGTGAGTACGAAATGACGCAGGAAGAAATATCGCAAATAGTTGGAAAGAGTAGGTCGGCTATTGCTAATACAATAAGGTTGCTTGGATTGTGTGATGAAATTAAAAGGAATATTATTGATGGAAAAATTACAAGTGGGCATGCAAGAGCTTTATTAACAATAGAAAATAAGGAAGTCCAGAAAAAACTTATGGAAGAAATAATAAAAATGAATTATAATGTAAGAGACACAGAAAAGCTGGTTAAAAAATATGAAAATTATAAAGAGACGGAAACAAAAAATATAAATAATTTAAAGAGTGAAATTAGAAACCAGGAAATTATTGAACTAGAGGAAGTTTTAAAGAATATACTAGGTACAAAGGTGAAATTGAATGATGAAAAGAAAAAAGGTAAAATTATAATCGAGTATTATTCAAATGATGAACTAGACAGAATTGTAGAATTAATTAGAAAGATAGAAAAACAATAAAAACAAGAATGTTTCACGTGAAACATTCTTGTTAATTGAAGGTATAATAG
>DAOSDD010000195.1:0-8721 GCA_035362115.1 Clostridiales bacterium
TGTACCTGTTTTCAGGGAACCAGAAGCTCGTCATTTTAATGACGATGTAGTTCACAGTTCATACCTATTTTAAGAAGAAATATTTTTAATTATATTGCTAATCCTTGATATTCCTAGGTTTAAAATTCATGCTTCAGGTCTGCCCTTATAAAATTATTTCAACCTTTTTCATTCCGGCTTTTGGTTGGAATGTTTCAATTATTATATTATCGCCTGGTTTCCCCTTTATAAACCATTCCTGTTTGTAGGAATCTCCTAAAGCAGCTAAATTATCGACTTCATATACCAGTATTTGATTTAAAATTTCAATATTGTCTTCTGATAAAATCCTTGTCTTTACTGGTATTTTTTTCTCAAAACCTCCCCCACCATTCATTACTCTGGTAGATAGTCCCCCTATGTT
The DNA here is from genome assembly GCA_035362115.1 of Clostridiales bacterium. GTDB lineage: Bacteria > Bacillota > Clostridia > Acetivibrionales > DUMC01 > DUMC01. The sequence continues at coordinate 404 of DAOSDD010000195.1, forward strand.
GCCAACTGTCGCCCTTATCCGATAAATACCTTCCGTTGGAGATTCCTTTTCAATATTACAGATAATAAGTTCCGGATGCTGCTCAGCATGCTTAGTTAAGAACTCGGTGACTCTCGGGGAGATCTCTTCCATATCAGGTGGATACATAAATCTAGCATTCCCTGTCATTAAGCCTCCTATTTCAACCTTCCCTAACTGTGGATGTTCAAATTCCTGCCAAGGAGTAAATATTTTTGACCCTTTAGAGTCATGAAATTCCAAAACTTTTCTCATAAATGTTGTTTCTCTGGTTCTGCTATCAGCTACAAATGATTCATTTCCAAATATGCCTGCAGAACTCAACCCCCACCCTAATTCAATTGTATAGCCGAATATTCCTAAATTCTTATAAAACCAATCTATTGAGTTCCCTGGCAAAATATCAGGTTTTTGCCAGGGCTGCCTATAATCGCTTGATCTCATAAGGGGAAACCCTATTAATTTTTCTGCTGCTTTTCCGAATTCAAGGATCAGAGAAAGATCCGCTTGGTCCATATCATTATCACTTAAAAATGAAGGTCTTAATATTGCAGGGGTACCGCAGTGAAGATCAATGGCTGCAAATATATTTGGATGGGATATTAGAAAATCCCCAACTGCTCTCGTCTCAATTTCGCTAAAGGGGTATGCTCCTGCAACTTCCATCCGGTTATCCCAATTTTCCGGATAATTCCTGTTAAAATCGAAATGCCGACAACCATCGGTTATACTTGTGCCATCATAATTGCTTATAATCCCCTCGGTATGTAATTTATAAAAAGGTCCTTTATCTCCGGGCCTTCTTGTAACCATTATTCTCTTGTCAATTTCATCTTCAACAAAACGCCCTGTCGGATCCTCCCAACGCATATTTAAAATCATCCCATCGCCATTAAGATCCTCTGGCACTAAACCATTTCTTCTGTCAGTCGCCTCCAATCGGCTTCTTATCGGTGCATGCGTTGTCAATGCAAGCTCAGCGCCATCAGGGTTAACCCTTGGAACTATATAAAATGTAACCTTTTTTAACAATTCTTTATATTCATCACAGTATAATAGTGAATTTATAAGGTGTAATGCCGCCATGGTTCCTGCACTTTCATTTGAATGCACATTGGCCTGAACGTAATATGCACTTTTTCCCTCGGCTTTACCTGTCGAATAATCGGTAACCTCAAGTAAATATAACTTCCTGCATTCTCTTGTATCTGCAAGGCTAATTAGCTTGCAGAAATCCTTTTTATTATCTGAAACGTTTTCTAAAAATTTTACCAACTCATCATACCTGTAAAACTCTTGATAATTAATCTTTTCCAAGGAAACACACCCCTTCAAAATATAAAATTAAGATTACTTAAATAAATTTATTTTTACATCATTGAAAAATTGCATTGCATTCATCCCTTAACTGCGCCTGAAATAATTCCTTTTACGAAGTATTTTTGAATAAACGGATAAATTGATACAATAGGCAAAGCAGCCAGGATAATTGTTGCCATACGAATATTTTCTTCAGGAATCTCTACTAAATCTCCTAATGAAAAGCCTTGATCTTTTGCGTTAATGAATCTTTCAAAAAACACACTCCTTAGGTAATATTGCAATGTCCAATATTTCTTGTGATCCGTATATATCAACACAGGGAACCACAAATTCCATTTTCCGAGGGCAAAAAACATAGAAACAGCTGCTATAGAAGGTATTATTACGGGAACAACAATATTAAAAAGAGTCTGGTATTCATTAGCACCATCTATATACGCTGCATCAAAAATAGTTACTGGTATACTATCAATTTGGCTACGTATAACAATTATATAAAAGACATTTATAAAATAAGGTAATAACAATGCCCAATAAGTATTTTTTAAATTAAGGTATTTACTTACCAATAAATAGGTAGGAATAAGGCCCCCACCGAAATACATGGTTAGGATAAAGTAGTAAGTTACGAAAGGTTTGCCGGGAAATTTTTTTGTTAGAGCATAAGAAACCATAACAGTAAGCATTATTGAACCTATCGTGCCAACGATGGTTAATCCTATTGTATTGACAAGAGAGCGTAAAAAAATATTACTATTAAGGATTAGCTTATATGCTGTAACATTAAAGCCAACTGGCCAAAAAGTAACACTCCTACTATTAACAGCCTCTTTGGTGCTGAATGAAATACTTAATATGTTTATAAATGGGAATATTATTGAAGCGGCAATTAATAATAATATAATAATATCAAAAAATTGAAAAACCTTTTCGCCAAAAGTTCTTTTCAATTTACACACCTACCTTTGCTGAAATTTGAGTATCTACCATAATGACCATCCTGCGACAACGCGTGATGCTTTGTTCGCTGAATAAACAAGCAAAAAGTTTACTACTGACTGTCCTAACCCAATAGCAGTTGTCAATGAATACCTTCCCCCCTCAAGACCAATCCTATATGTATATGTGCTAATGACATCTCCTACATCATAAACCATATCATTATATAATAAAAATATTTGCTCAAACCCTATATTTAATATATTACCTAGATTAATAACTAATAGTACAATGATAATATTTCGAAGACCCGGCAATGTGATATGCCATGTTTGTTTAAGCCGTCCTGCCCCATCAATTGAAGCAGCTTGATATAATTCTTGATCTATGGAAGCAAGAGATGCAATATAATAGACTGCAGACATTCCAAAGTTCTTCCAAGTTGAAGTTATAACAAGTATTGTTCTGAAATATTCTTTTTTTACTAAAAAATAAATTGGTTCAACGCCAAATAGATTTTTTAGAACTACATTCACAATCCCCGTAACCGGAGAAAGTATAGCTGTCGTAATAGCAGCCGCAACAACCCAAGATATAAAATGAGGAAGATAACTTATAGTCTGAACAATCTTCTTAAATTTGTTAGCTCTGATTTCGTTCAACAACAGTGCAAAAATTATAGGAAATGGAAACCCGAAAATCAATTGATATACATTTATTACTAAAGTATTCTTCATAACTCTCCAAAAATTTGTGTCTGTGAAATAAAGTTTGAAATATTTCGTCCCGACCCAAGCACTTTTTAAGATTCCCTGAAATGGATTATAGTCTTTGAAAGCTATCATTATCCCTGCTATTGGAATGTAATGAAAAATAAAAAGTAATATCATGGCAGGCAAAAGCAAAACATAAATTGGTATTACTCCTTTTGCTTTATCGCTGATTTTTATTGCAGCATTATTCTTTATATTATGTAAGAATCTCAAATCTCATGCCTCCAAACTATATTTTCGGGGAAATGCATTAATATTTACATTTCCCCTTTAAGATTTTGATTGAATGGCTTATATACTACTTTATATTATATTGTGTCTTTGATTTTTCAGTAACAACATTATATGCATCCGTTATATGCTGATATTTTTTTACTAGTTTTTCTTTCTCAACAGCGAATTCGTCGATACTTATTTCATTTAAAATTGCCTTTGTTATAAGACTTTTCTGGATCTCCGTAACTTCAGTCGCTAAATTCCTAAGATCTTCTTCAATAAAATCAGCAACTGCAAAAGGATTATATCCTAATTTTCCTGTTGATATTTCTTTAACCTTTTTTGTCGCTTTAGATGAAAGTTCAATGTAATCAAGTTTTTCTGAATCACTCATTTTTGATGAATGTATATATGTAGGAATTAAATAGTTAAGTTTATCCCCATTATTTACAAATGCCCAACCATATATGGATTTCCAAGAGCTTTCAGATGCAGCTGGGAAAATTGGAGTCTTTTTACCATTTTCAACTTTATATTCAATTCCCTCGCGGCCATAGGTAGACAGCATATTTACGTCATCGCTATATAAAACATTCAGGAGCCTTGTAACGGCTTCCTTTTCTTTCGTATTTGCACTAACTGCAAAAGCATATGGACCCAACATAGTGGGGGCGAAATACCACTGATCTATACCTACACCTTCTGCCATTGGTTGTCTTGTAGGTATTAACCTATAATCAGTTTTACCTTCAATGATGTACCTGTTTAGCCAGACAGTATAGCCACCATAATTATTGTACTGCACCAATACGTTATTGTTAATCTTTTTTTGCCCATATTCCGTACCGGAGTTTGTGACAAATTCTTTATCCCAAATGCCTTCTTCGTATAATTGTTTACCGAAAGTAACAGCCTTAATAATATTATCACCTTCCCATACATTAGAGACTTTTCCTCTCTCTGGGAAGTAATTCCAGCCATGACCAGCCCCTACATTAAAAGGATTAAAAATAAATTGAGCGTAATTTAACCCAACTGAACATATAGGTATAGAATTAGGGTCGTATTTTTTTAATTTGCGGCATGCTTCAACCCATTCATCTAATGTGTCCGGTGGTTCTTTATATCCGACTTTCTCCAACAGATCCCACCTTGCCTGCATTACACTAAAATCATCGTTAGCCGGTAGCACTGGGATAATGTACGCAATACCGTTTTCTGACTGCATAGCACGAAGTTGAGAATCGTCAAAGAACCTTGAAATATTTGGGGAACTTTTGATAATATCCAAAGAAGGTAGAAAAGCCCCTTTAGTACCATAATCTTTTAGCTCAGTAATGCTAAACCTTTCAATTAAATCAGGAATTCTTCCTGAAGACATCAAAAGACTAAACTTTGTTTCAGCATCAGTTAATGTTGGCACAATTAGCTCGGTAATTTCAACATTTGCTTTTTCACATAGAAAATTAATAAACCAATTGTCTTCATGCTTAAAGTCATCAGGAAAAGCCTGCCCAGCCTCTTGGTAGAACATACTAATCTTTGCGGGTGGTTCAGTCTTAACATTACCATCTTCCTTGCTGCCGTTTTGTTCAGCAGTTTTTCCATTTTGCTTACCTGTGCTTGTTGTATTACTACATGCGCTTAAACAGATTGCTGAAACTAATGTAATAATTAGCAAAACCAGCAACTTCCTTTTTAAATCATAACGATTCATAATGTGCTGCCTCCTTTAAAATTTTATGGTTCTGATATCCTCATCCTATCGAAAATTTTTGTAGTTGCAATAATATCTTTTTAACAGCAAATTATTAGTAATAAAAAAGCATATCCTTTTCGTAACCCCGTCCCTATTTAGGAATAAGCGTTTTGGTTCTTGTATCAGTCATTTCACCGATCTTAAAGAATTAATACAAAACCGAGCTAATATTTATAGCCAGCGATAAAGTTATGTTTTTTTAAACATAATGATATTTTGTACCTAAGAAATTATTTGTGGTTTTTTCTATAATTACCGGGGGTTACTGAAAAACTTTTTTTAAACAGACTAATAAAATACTGGGGTGTCGAATAATTGAGTTTGTTTGAAATCTCATTAATACTCAGTTCTGTTTCTAGCAATAATTTACGTCCGAATTCCATTTTAGCATTCGTAATATACTCTATGAATGTAACATTTTCCTTTTCAGGAAAGATTCGGCTTAAATACGTACTGCTTACATTAAGAGCATCTGAAACAGTTTGCAATGTCAACATCGGATCAAGCAGATTGGAGGTTATATGAAATTTTGCATTTGATATAAGCTTATCTGAGGAGGCGTTGCTGCTTTCATGATGCAAATAATGTCTTGTAATAACGCCATGGAGCCCACTTCTTAATGCCAAAATATTATAGCTGCAATAAAATATTTTCATTAATTCGCTCACTAAAGTTCTGTTCAAATTGCTCATGTTTTCGATTTCAAGAGAAATATTACGCAGCAAAACTTTTATATAATCTATATCATATTCTTTATTTCGTATTTCATTTACCAATAAATCAAATTCACACAAAGCACTATGGTAATTATGAAGTTTTAAGCAAGATATGAAGCTATCTGAATATGTCTTCACTGTATTTAAGTTGTTTATTTTAAGACCATCGGTTTGTGTTAGAATGTAATGCTTCTTTTCAGGATAAATGAAACTGTAATCTAGATTTTTAATGATGTACTTTGAAATATTGGCGATTTCACAAATATCTTGTGTAACTTGGCTTAATGACATGTATAAATAATGATCTTCTATTAACGTTTCGGTTAGCTCATGGCAGATAATCCCAAAACGCTCTTCACTGAAATCAAAGTTAATTATGCCGATTAAGAAATCATCCTTTTTCAAAAAGCTTATATAGGAATTATTAGTTTTAAATAAATTTTCAAGCTTAAAGGCCATTTCAGCAAGAATATACTTTTGGTCATATTCTTCATCATTTTTGGTCTTATCATTAGTAATAAAAATAGCGGCTTTAATTGCAATAATACAATAATTTGCAAAAGGGAATCTGATATTTAAATGTAACATTCTATTTTTAATTTCATCGGTACTGATATGTTCCTCCGATAAAAACCAAACCACAAAATTATCAATAAGGGTTGGTATGATCCTCGAAAAATCTTGATTATGTTTTTCTATGGTTTTTGCCATATCTGCTAGAGTGCCGGTTATAATGCTGTAAGTATCTTTTGTATTAGTGATATTCTTATTGTTGGTTTTAATATTTGCCATTTCGCATAAAGTAATAATCAATCTGATTGGTTTTGATTGGTATACACAAACTAATGCCGCTAATAGCAAACCTGCTAAAATTGTTACTATGACAGAGGTCAGAAGATTGCTTAAGATAAAGGTAATCGGCTGAATAAACACACTTATAGGTGCAATCGACATATACTTCCAATTATATTTTTCATAAGTTATATATGAAACAACACTTTGGGTATCTTTAATCTTTGTAGTATAAGTGCCATTCCCTGAAGTGTATTGAAAAATCTGCGTAACCTGTTTATCTTTAAGAATTTCTTGGGCCGTATTGATATCTTCTGGAGTGAAAATTAAAGAATTATCAGATCCGACTACATAAAAAGAACTAAATTCCGGCATTGGTCTTTCGCTTAAGTAACTCCTTAACGCACTGATTGAATAATTTAATATTATAAGGGCTTGATTTTCTTCTCCGTAAGCTACGGGTCTTATAATGCTTATAGCATTTTTGTCTATGACACTATATAAAGAATGATTACCGGAATTGATATTTCGCTGCATGTCAAGGTAGGGTTGCAGCTCATTTTTGCGAAATTCGTAGAATAGATCATATTTTATATCCCTGCCATTTACGAGTAAATGATTCTTTATGTAGAATATTTCCGCAGAATCTATAATAGGGTTTGATTCTTGTATACCGGATAAATAGTTTCTGACATATATAGTCCCAGGCAAATTGTTTATTAAAGGCGAATGTGTAAAATATTTGATACGTTCGTCAGATGATATATCGCTTAATATTTTAGTATAAATTTCTTCTGAGTTAGCAATAATTAAATTATTAATCATCGCTGAATATTGTTCCAATACTTTATTATTATTGTTTACAACCCAGTTCAGCATGTTTTTATGAAGAGTATAATAAGAAACTCCACTCATTATAAAAGTGCAAATTACCACTATGATCAAAGAAGATAAAAAATTATGCACTATAAATTTTTGAATCTTTATAAAATTCTTCATAAATTTATACATCCCTTTTTGTAATTCTTTCCCATAAGTCTGTAGAACCACAAATTGTTTTGGCAAAAAATCCCTTTTATGTAATAAAGCTTACAAAAGAAGCTCATTCACACTTTAATAATATGATAAGATTATTTACGTTATTTTGCAAGTTAAAGTTTAATCACCTTCCTATAGTCTAACCCTTTGTAGTATCCATCATAATACCCTTTATGAAATACTTTTGTAGGATAAGGTACAAAATCAGTACTGGAACACTTGCAACTATTTCATAATATTGTGTTTTTCTAAAATAATCCACATGCTTTTCGTATTTTTATATACAATTCGTATTTTTCATATACAAACGGCTTGCCTATTGATAATAGTTCCTTTCACTCATAGCAGACGATAATATGTTCCATTTCTTTAGTGTATCTATGTGTTTCAATAAGTTTTTCATTTAAAAATTACCAACCTTTTTTAAAACAATCTACTCTTAAGCCAATTTGTATATTATCTTGATTTAGGAAACACAGTGAGAATCCTATTCATTTTAATAAAGCAGATGAAAGCCGTGTTTCGTGAAAATGCATTATTATTGTTTTACTACAGATAATTTTAATCCAAGGGGCCCCATTAACTTGATTAATGTATCCAGTTGAGGAACATTTTTCATAGTTTCTATTCTGCATATTGCTTCTTGTCTTATTCCTGTAAGGTTTTCCAAATCTCTCTGTGATATTCCGAGTTCTTGCCGTCTTTCAATAATCTTAGTTATTATATCAGACATAATGTCAATTT
>DAOSDD010000196.1:0-8631 GCA_035362115.1 Clostridiales bacterium
CAGGATCAAAACTTTTTTGATGAAAAAGTTTTTATGGGCTTAAATTCATTTTAGCTGCGCGTGCAATTTATTTTTTCATAATTCTTGTGCAAAAAATATGCACAATTGATTTGACTACAATTACTCAAAACTCTTCAGAATCTTAAGCTCACGAGGCAGATGAATTTCATAGTGTTCCCAGCCAATCCATTCCCCGCTTATAAAGCCGTTATATTCTGAATCCTTCAGGAGTCTTATTGCGGTTTTGTGATCCACTTTGCCCTGGCTTATAGTTTTAAACTCCAGTCCCTTATCAGTCCTTAATCCATCATGTACATGCACATGTTTTATCCAGGGTTTTAATATTTCAAAAGCTTTTTCTATAGTATAGGATGCTGTAAGTGCCGGATGCATTATATCCCAGTTTACAGCTATAGCGGGATGATTTACACTTTGAATAATATCCGCAACTGCTTTGGGATCACACCAGCTGTCATGGGTTTCAATACAAATTGTTACACCTCTCTCCAATGCATAATTCGAAAGTTTCATCATGGCTTCAACAATCAAGTCAAAACTCTTTTCTCTGCTGACACCTTCCGGTATATTTCCGCCAAATATCCTGATTGCAGGTGAATTGACTTCAGAAGCCAGATCAATTGAGCGTTTTGCCAATTCGATATTTCCTTCATTATTTGAAGGATTTGCAAAGCAGCAGGAGGTTGCTATACAACAAATCTTTATCCCGCTGTCTTCAGACTTCAGTCTAGCCTCACGCAAAACCGGTTTTGTGGAGCCTATCTCTATACCATGTTTATGTCCGGCACTTGTACGAGGCTCAAAACCATCATACCCATAAAGCCTTGCAATGTTAAGGGATTGGTCCAAATTAAGTTCTGGGGTGGAAAAGCTCATAAATGAATACTTCATAATAATTCACTCCTATTCATAGTGAAAATAGCAAATTAAATCTGTCTGGGAGCCTTGGACAAAAGTCTCAATATTGCAAAATAACCTTGCATAAGTTGTGTTTGTTTCCCAAGTCGATACAGCATATTGTTGTCAAATTTGCTTAATTTCTACTTTTGTCTATGGCTCCCAGATCAGCATTAATGTCTTATACTTTAGTGTCTTATTGTATAATGCCTTCTTTTTTTAGTATATATTTAAACGCAAAGAAAATATTTAAGAATATTGGCAAAAAGTTTGCATATCTTGCTATTATAAGGTAAAATTGATTCTACTGCATAAACTCTGATTTCGATGCAAAAGGCGAATGAAGCATGGAAACACCATTGATGGTGTGAAAAGCGCTGCTGAAACACATGGGAGCATTTAACAAATATAAATGTAAAATGGAGATGAATACAATGACGAACAAGGATGATAGATTTGAGAAGATATTGGACACAGATTTCTCTGCAGTTCATCATATTGATGATTCCTACGCCATGAATATCTTTCATTTTCATAATGTTTTTGAAATATATTTTGCTCAAACAGGAGGACTTAAATACTTTGTAGACAATAGGATATATCCCGTAGAAAAAAATGATCTTTTTATTTTTAACCACCTTGACCTTCATAGAATAGGACTGCCTCCCGGAATACATTATGAACGCCTTATTATTATTTTCAATCCGGATTATATTAAAAGTTTATGCACCGATACTACAAATCTGCTAGAGTGTTTTGTAAACAGAAGTCCGAATTTTTGCCATCGCTCGCCTTTATCAAATGAACAGGCAGAAGCATATATGTCCTTATTTCATAAAGCTCAGAGCCACATGGAAACCGGTGAATATGGAGATGACGTCTTAAAAAAAACAGCTCTTGCCGGGATACTTGTTTTTGTTAACCGCATATACCGGGATAATCATTACTCGCTTCCTATGCGTTATGACGCGGAGTACGACAAAGTTAAGCCTATTTTAGCATATATCGATGATAATATACATCAAAAGCTATCACTTGACCATCTGAGTGATTATTTTTATATAAGCAAGTTTCATTTATGCAAAATATTTAAGGAGGTTACAGGGTTCACTGTAAATGAATATATAGTATACCGAAGGATTATAAAAGCTGCCGAATTGCTGAGGAAAAACTTTTTAGTCTCTCAGGTGTCTGAAATGACAGGATTTCAAAATGACTGTCATTTCATAACAACCTTCAAAAAAATTGTGGGTATTACCCCAAAACAATATGCAATGAAAAAGTAAGGTAGAACAAGTCAACCTGACTCGTGCTCTTTATATATTTTAAAGGAATAACTCTGTTCGAATGTTTCAAATATATTACCACTTATTGCTCCAAACTGTAATTGCTCGGAAGTGTACCAGCCCATAAGATAACTAGCTAATCCTGTGCCCATAAAGTATATCTTTGGGGTTTTTACGATTCTCTTGTTAAAATTGTTGTAATATGGCTGAGGTAAATATATAATTCCTGAAATCCTAAGTATTGATACCCGGTTCTTAATGGTATCTACCGATTTACCGATATCATTTGCAATGCGTGAGTAGTTTGGCATTTGCCCTGTTGAATAAGTCTTTCAATTTACTCCATGATAATTGAAAAGAATATGCGTGTCTATAAAAATGTCTAAAACCCATATATTCAGTTAAAACTGAAATTGTTTCAGAAGTAATTACAGCATTTCTTTTATCTGTTTTCTTAGTCATTTGTATAAGCAGTGCCTTATGCCATTTATTTTCTACCGGTACAAAATCATCTACATACTTAGCTATACTTAGGAAAATTTTTTCAACGCCATCATAGAAAGAGTATAATACCGTCGCTAACGCAGCTATTTCTACTGAATCAGGCTCTCTATTTCTAGTACTATCAAACAAACAACAATTTGTAAGTTTTAAATAGCGTATCAATTTCAGATATTTCAAATTCTATTCTTTTAATAGCTTCAGAGTACACGATGCATATCATCCTTTCCAATTAGCAGCTTTGAAAAATTGGATTCATCATCTAAGTCTATTAAATCAATATTTCTTTCAAGATTAATAAGCAGTTGCCCGTATACCCTGAAAAATCTCTCCGGTATAAGTCCTCTTACTGCAATATCAATATCTGAATTTGATGAATAATTACCTTTGAAAAGAGAACCAAAAATATATGCTTCTACACACCCTTCATTTTTTTATAATGTTTAATGTATTTCAACATCAACAATGTATTCACTAGGAATAGAAAACATACTCCCACCACCTTAATTGTTATTTTTATTATATGCTAAATAATGGATTTTTCCTAATAGTAGTATAACATACAAACAACATCTTTGAATAGCTTTTTCATGATAGATAGTGCCAACTGCAGCCTCACATGCTAAACGCCCATATTTATCTGCAGTTTTATGCCCTATTTGCCATGGGCCATCCATTTCATTACCTAAACGGGTTCTCACCCTTATAAAGCATATTTGATGGTTGATTAAATGCAATATCCTCTATACCCAACATATTCATGGCTGCAAATAACACTTTACCTATGTGCCTAAACCCAACTCCTGCATGATGAGGATATCTCTTCCCAATAAGCACATGCCTGTAAAATCTGGCCATTTCCTTTACAGCGAAAACTCCTATCCCGCCAAAAGATTTAGAATCAATATCAAGGACTTCACCCTGTGCTACATAGCTCCTAAGTTTGCAGTCAGCAGTTCCTTGAAGTCTGAAAAGAGTTATGTCCCCCGGTCTTATGTTCCCTTCCAGGGTTCCTCTGGTTATATTTGGCTCATTATCCGGCTCAAGAAGCCTGTGCATAATAAGCTGGTACCTCATAGCACAATTCTTCATGCAGCAACTTGGTGTATTGCCGCAGTGAAAACCCATAAACATGTCATTATGGCAATAATCCCCTATAATTTCCTTATTATTATCATACATATCCTTAGGCACTGTATTGTTTATATCAAGTAGGGTTGCAGGAAGATCCGAAGCACAAGTAATTATGTATTCACTAAGAGCACCGTATATGTCTGTTTCACATGCTATAGGTATACCTTTTGAAGCAAACCTTGAGTTAACATAACATGGCACGAATCCAAACTGTGTCTGGAATGCAGGCCAACATTTGTTTGCAAATACAGCATATTTAGAAATTCCAATGTTTTTATCCATCCAGTCTTTGAGAGTAAGTTCATATTGAGCAAGTTTTGGTATTATTCCCGGAAAATTATTACCAGCTCCAAGTTCCTCCTCCATTTCCTTTACCACATCAGGAATGCGAGGATCTGCTGAATGATTATTAAAGCTTTCAAACAAGTCCAATTCTGAATTCTCCATTAATTCTACACCCAGGTCATAAAGAGGCTTTATAGGCGCATTACATGCCAGAAAGTCCTGGGGTCTTGGTCCAAAGCTAAATACCTTTAGATTTTTTATACCAAGTATAACCCTGGCAATATCCCGAAACTCATAAATCATATCGGCAACTTCATCAGGGGTTCCCACAGGGTATTCAGGAATATATGGATTAAGCTTTCTTAAGCCCAGATTGTATGATGCATTCAACATACCGCAAAAAGCATCGCCACGGCCTTGTATAAGATTTGTTTCAGTTTCCTCTGCGGCTGCAACATACATTGCAGGTCCGTTAAATTTCTGGGAAAGTAAGGTTTCAGGTCCTTCAGGTCCGAAATTTCCAAGATAAACCACCAAGGCATTTACACCTGCATCTTCTATCTCTTTTAATGCTTTAACCACATCTTTTTCATTTTCTACAACCGTAGTAGCCTGCATTATTGAAACACCTTGTTTTTCACAGGCTTCTGCTACTGCATTTCTTCTCCCTTCACTAAGAGAAACTAGAAAGCAATCTCTGCTCACCGCTACTATACCAAGTTTCACTTCTGGAACATTGGTCATATATACACCTCCCAAAATTTGACACCTCTATACAAACATAATATTCATATGAATATTTATTTAATATCAATTGAAAACTTATTTAACATCAATATAAGGAATATTTTAATGCCTTACGGACACAGCCCATCACTTTCTGTTTCTGGTTCCTATCATTTAGCATCCAGTAAGGCTTCCTGCCGCTTTATTTCTTTCAGCCTCTTCATTACATCATTTTCTCCACGGCCAAAATAATCGTGCAGCTGTTTATACTCAGCATACAACTTATCATATACCTTTACATTTTTGGAATTAGGTTTATAATATTTATCTTTTACCTTTGCCATTACACCGGCTGCTTCAACAATACTGTCATATCCTCCTCTTTCCTTACCTGCTGCCACAGCTCCAAACATAGCAGACCCTAGTGCAGGAGCTTGTGAAGATCCTGAGATTTTGATTTCCCTGTTAGTTACATCAGAATAAATTTGCATCATGAATTCATCCTTTTCAGCTATGCCTCCTGCAGCATATAATTCCTTTACGGGGACACCATTTTCCTCAAAGGTTTCTATGATCATACGAGTTCCATAAGCAGTAGCTTCAATTAGAGCACGATAAATCTCTTCAGGTTTAGTAAGCAGTGTGTATCCAATAATTATTCCGGTTAGATCTACATCAACTAATACTGAACGGTTGCCATTCCACCAGTCAAGTGCTATCAACCCACTCTGGCCTGGTTTCATCTTGTTGGCTTTTTCTCTAAGAAGCATGTGAATGTTTATTCCTCTTTCTCTTGCTTCTATCATATATTGTTCAGGTACACAATTTTTAATAAACCACTCAAAATGGTCTCCAACACATGACTGACCTGCTTCATATCCAAAATAGCCAGGTATAATGCCATCTTCTACGACCCCGCACATGCCGGGAACTATTTTCTCTTCAGTATCCAGTACCATGTGGCAAGTTGAAGTGCCCATAATCATAAGCATTTTCCCCGGCTCTGTAATGCCAACAGCAGGTAATGCCACATGGGCGTCTACATTGGAAACTGCAACAGCAGTTCCAGGCTTCAGACCTGTTAATTTGGCAGCCTCCCTGGTAATTTCACCGGCTTTTGCACCTATGGGATAAATGTCCCTGCTCAATTTGTCATCCACTACATTCTCAAGTCTTGAATCAAGAGTTTTAAAGAAATCTTTAGATGGATATCCCTTACGCTTATTCCACATAGCCTTATATCCCGCTGTACAGCTATTTCTCCGTTCATTCCCTGTAAGCTTCATGATAACCCAATCAGCAGCTTCAATAAATTTATCTGCAAGATTGTAAATTTCAGGTGCCTCATTTAAAACCTGCCATATCTTGGGTATGAGCCATTCGGAAGATATCTTGCCGCCATACCTTTTAAGAAATTCTTCACTACGCTCAACAGCTATTCTGTTCATCTCATTGGCTTCATCTTGGGCTGCATGGTGTTTCCAGAGCTTTACATAACTATGAGGCACATTTTCAAGCTCTTTCCTTAAGCATAGTGGTTCACCATTGCTGTCAACAGGGAGCATTGTACAGGCTGTAAAATCTACTCCCAGACCTATAACATCTTCATTGGAAATGCCCGACTTTGAAAGCACATTTCTAATTGTGGTCTTAAGCACATTAAGGTAATCCTGTGGATGCTGCAAAGCCCAATCATGCTCCAACTTTGTGTTTTTATCAGGCAGATATTCATCCATCACCCCGTGAGGATATTCCATAACATCGTCGGCTATTTCTTCTCCTGAAGATACATCAACTATAAGAGCTCTGCCCGACTGTGTTCCAAAATCTACCCCAATTGCATACTTTTTTCTGCTCATATTTAACCCCCTCTATATTTTTCTAGTATTATCTTTCTATATAATGCAAAAATAATTTTATATGGAACAAATTAGTTTTTTGCGTATTCACAAATATCAATTTGTTTCACATTTTAAATAATGACCTTACAAACTCTTGCAGGATGACCTGACAATTAGTTCAGGCTCATAGGTCATTACAGGCTTATGTATATTATTCTCCAGCATTTCAATAAGATAATGTGCAGCCTGTTCCCCCATTTGCTTTTTCGGATGCCTTATTGTTGTAAGTTTTATATCCGAAGCAAGTGCCAGAGCAGAGTCATCGTATCCTATTATGGAAATATCATCCGGTATTTCCAAACCTCTATCCCGGATCGCCTGAACAACCTTAATAGCTATTTCATCGTTATAACATACTATAGCATCAGGTCTTTCCCGGCTTTCAACAAGTTTCTGGGCAAATATATAAGGATAAGTTCCTTTACTCTCAGTGCCGTAGTGACCTATAATACTTTCGTCTGGTGTGATATTAAAGCTTTTCAATGCTTTTTTATATCCTTCTTCCCGCTTTAACCCCTGGAGATCATCTTTTTTAAAAATACCTGCAATTTTCCTGTGACCTGTTTGAAGTAAATGCTGAGTGGCAGTAAACCCACCTTTCACATCATCCATAATTATATATGGACTGTCATAATCTGGATACGCAGCATTTATAAATATGGTTTTAATATCTCTGGATTCAACCTCCTTCAAAAGGTGAAGATTCGTATTTTCTTCTGCACTTCTGGTAGGTTCAATTATTAAGCCCACTATATTTTGTTCCATAAAATTCATTATATGTTGAGCTTCTTTTTCCTTGTTATTGTTGGTGTTTGCAAGAGCAAGTACATATCCTCCTTTTGCAAGCACCTCTTCAATTCCGCTTATTATATGAGGAAAGATGTAATCTGATATGTATGTAGTAATTACACCTATAATACCTTTATGATCAATGTTTTTATTATAGTTTGCAAAAGTACCCCTGCCTTGTTCCTTATAAACCCAGCCTTCCTTTGCAAGTTCACCAAATGCCTGCCTTACAGTATGACGACTTACTGCAAACATTTCCATAAGTTCATATTCAGAAGGAAGCATTTGACCGTTACAAATAACGCCTTCTCTAATCAACTCTTTTATATATAATTTTACCCTCTGATATTTGGGTTCATTAGTTGCCATATTAAGCATATATATCCTTTCGGCCAACTTGTACGTACATGTAAATTGTAGCATAAGCGAATTTATGTGTCAATTGTTATTAGTACTTTTTGTCAAAATTATTGACTTCATATATAAAAAGAGTTACAATGTACACGTGTACACCAGTATATATAAATGAAAGCAACATCATTTGATAATACTAAACCGAGTTAATGAGCATGTACACCAATGTATAAATGAGAGGGGGCGATTATTGTAACAACCAGAAATGATGTGGCTAAAATGGCAGGTGTGTCTGGTGCTACAGTTTCCAGAGTTTTTAATAACCCTGATACCGTATCTCAATTAACTCGTGAAAAAGTTTTTCAGGCGGCAAAAGAGCTAAATTATCATCCAAATGTTATAGCAAGCAACTTTACAAAAGGAGTAAGCGGAAATATAGGGGTTATAGTACCACGAATTCCCAATGTTCGCATATTTTCAGTCTATTATTTTACTGAACTCCTGAACGGAATAGGAGACGCTCTTTCAGAAGAAGGATATAATCTTGTTTTATTTTATCATAATTTAGAGTCGAATTATTTACGAGCAGATTATTTAGGACCGGATTCCGCCAATATAGCCTCAACAAATATTTCGAGTACGAACGAATCTCTGGCTTACAAATTCTCGCCAGCAGGTAGATTATCATCAAAGCATGTAGTTACCGGTGGAGATTATTCTAGATACTTCCTGGGCGGAAA
>DAOSDD010000197.1:0-8491 GCA_035362115.1 Clostridiales bacterium
CTGCTGTCTTTTTTTCCCTTTTTAATATTTCTTTTAACATTACTAAGTTATACAAAAATAACGGATGGCAATATCCTAAAGAACTACTCCCATCTTATACCAAATAGTGCATATAATATAATAATGGATATCATTGATCAGGCAGCAAAAGCAAGGAGTGAAACCCTGCTTTCCTTTAGCATGTTGGCAACAATATGGGCTGCGTCTATCGGAGTATCAGCAATTACCCGAGGAATGAACAAGGCTTATAGGCAGAAAGAAAGCCGGTCTTTCTGGAAAGTTAAAGGTCTGGCCTTATTATTTACTCTCTTAATTGCGTTAGTTTTAGTTCTTACTCTTGTTATGCTGGTTCTAGGCGAAACCCTTGGCAATTATTTGTTTTCACAGCTGGGAATTTCAAGATTTTTCAGCTATACTTGGCAGGTTGCAAGACATGTAGTACCTCTTCTGGCTATGTTTTTTTTGTTACTTAATATCAATCGCTACATACCTGATTACAAGCTCTCGTTTAAGGATGTTGTACCAGGAGTGGCAGTTTCAACTGCAGGATGGATAATTTTATCCTTGGTTTTTTCCTATTATGTTAATAATTATGCACAATACCCTAAAACTTATGGTCATATTGGCGGTGTTATAGCTCTCCTTATATGGCTTTATTGGAGCAATGTAGTAATATTGGTAGGTGGTGAGATTAACGCAGCAATACTATTAAAAAGAAGAGGTAATCTAGATAATAAGTAAGAAGGCTGGGGGAATTCCTGCCAAAAAGTTTGACATCTAATAAAAGAAGGGTTTTACCTCGCATTTGTCGAAGTAGTATCATATGTTATTGTAAGCGGAATAAAAAGTAATAATAAGCAAAAAAATAACAAAACCAACATAGGAGAGTAAAATTGAATAATAATCTATATCCAGAGTACATTAAAAAGATCAATAATGAGTTATGGCTTACAGAATTTGAAGCCGAAGGTCTAAAATTCTCATATAAGCTAAAAGAGGTTATCTATTCAAAGCAATCTGATTTTCAACATATAATGATTCTCGATTCTTATGATTTCGGCAAAATGCTGGTGCTTGATGGTATAGTTCAGACTACAGCCAGAGATGGGCATGTTTACAATGAAATGATTTCTCATATACCGATGAATATACATCCCCACCCAAAACGCATATTAATTATTGGTGGTGGAGATTGCGGTGCAGTAAGAGAAGTAACTAAATACCAGTGCGTTGAACAGATTGACTTTGTTGAGATCGATGAGCTTGTAGTAAGAGCATGTTTAGAATACCTTCCCGAGGTTTCAGGCAATCTTTCCGACCCCAGGGTAAATTTCATTTTTCAGGATGGCATTAAATTTGTACAAAATATTGTCCGGGAAGAGGACTATTACGACATTGTAATTGTAGATTCTTCAGACCCTGTTGGTCCGGCAATACCTTTGTTTAGCCTGGACTTCTATAAAAGCATTTACAAAATACTAAGAGATGATGGTTTAATGGTCTGCCAAAGTGAATCCCCCGTATTTTACATTGAAACTTTAAAACAAACCTATCAGCGTTTGAGCAGTGTATTTCCTATAACAAAGGTCTACGATGCAGTCGTTCCAACATACCCGGGAGGAGCATGGACTTTTACACTGGGTTCAAAAAAATATTCAGACCCGATGCCATGGAAATCTAATAAGGATACAAATAAGGATACAAAATATGTAAATGATGAAATTTTGGAGAAATGCTTTGCCTTACCGAAATATATAAAGAAAGAACTAAAAAAATAGAAATTTCAACTTCACTGATGTCAGTTGCGTCAGTTGTATTGATGATTTAATACCTGGATGCTATTCATAGTTAAAGCATTGTATTACTGAAGGCTAAAACATTCTATTCCTGGCGGCTGAGAACATAAAGAAAGGTCTGAGTTAATTATCAAAGGCCTTTCTAATGCTTTCTATACTCAAAAGTCTATCCCTGCATTTACTGTAATTGTTATTATAATTGCTGCTATCATTATTGCTACCGTTATTGCTATTATTATTGCTATCATTATTGTTATCACTATTGCTACCATTATTGCTATCATTAATATTATCATTATTAGTATCATCGTTGCTATCAATATGTTGATGTATTTTGTCCATTTCGTGATAAATTGCTTTATTTATTATATCTATAACCATACTGCTGTTTGTATCTCCATGCTTGACCAATTCTTCATAGAACCATGAAATCATAGTTTTACTGTAGCGTTTTGGATTTACTCTAATTCCCCAGAACAAGTCAAGTACTCTCTGTCCGAAAATTTCACTTTTTATCAAACTTTCGATACGCTTGCTATAGGAATCTTTTTCACACATGAAATTATTACTGTCTATTTCCTTATTATTATCAACGCGTCCTGCATCAATAAATTCCATCCCTTCTAAGTTGCGGGAAATACTCCCATTTTCAAGCATAGCATAAGCATACCACTTAAATAAAGCAGGATTTATATGACTGATAATATGTTGGATAATCAGATTTTTTATATTATCTTCATTCAACTCTGCTTTTAGAGTATCTCCTTTACAGGTATCCGTCTCAACACCTATACAGGTGTTTTTACAGGTATTTTTACAGGTGTTTATACAGATGTTTGTATCAGCATCGGTACTATGTCCAATGCCAGCTTCTTCTGCGCAATATCCTATACCTGCCCCTGCACATATCCCTATACCTTTGTCTATGTCCATGCTCTGTGATATTTGGCTTAAAATTTCAGCAACATCTATTTGTTTTATAAATTCAATAATAAATTTAACTATTTGGCATTCGAGTATATAGTCACTTAATGCTCTGTAAGGTTCCGGCATATCCACAAATGGATATTTCCCCGTCATTGCAATAGAAGGAATATATCCTATGCCGATAAACTCCTGCTCTGCACCTGTTAACTTTTTGAAATAGTGTTTTGCAAGTTTTATTCCCGCGCTATCCCCTTCAAATTTTGACATTGCTACTACATAGTTGTCCAAACCCGCCTTTTTCATTAAATCAATAATATTTGACAAACCCTCTATATTTTCTTCATTAGGAGAGACAATCAACATTATCTGATCCGCAAAGCCAAGCAAAGAAAAAGCTCCCCACTGATTAATACCTGTCCTGGTATCTATAAAAACAGTATCAAATTTAAGATTTTCTTCCAGACTTTTAATAAGATCCTCCATATAGTCATTCTCATAGATAATTTTCGACTGTAATTGTGCAAGTTTAAAGATATATTGATATGTAAGTTTTGTTGTTGCAGGAATAACATAAATATTGCCTTCCGGAGCTTCATTAAATTTTATGGGAACAAATATATCAGATATTTTTATTTTATAATCTCTCGGGTCTACATTTACCATTCTTTCATAAAGATAATCCACAAGGCCATGTTCTATGCCAGTATCCGAGTTATCTATCCATTCTTTAAAAAGAAGGTGAAAACTCGGAGCTTCTATATCAAAATCAATTAAAACAAGATTCCTGCCTTGTTTTGCAAGGTTATATGCTATCTGTACCAGAGCTGTTGTACGTCCTACCCCTCCTTTATAGGAATAAAAACAAATTACGCTGTAGGGCCTGTCGGCAGCTTTTCTTTTAAGCCGCTTGTTCAAACTTATTACATCCGACCAGGTGATTGGTGTTTTCTTGGTTTCAGGCCTGCGTAAAGCAAGATCATCTGCTTCTTCAATGTTATAGGTATCAAGGAAACCAATGCTATATTTATTACCTTCCTGGCCGGAATATTCCCGGACAATTTCTTTTATAAATTTTCCTATTTCACCAATATCCAACCTGTCGGCAATATCACTGACAATTGTTACATCAATTCTATTTAGGGGGGTAATATAAATATCAACCCACTCTTCTTCGCCTTTTGCATATTCAATTATCAATTTTTCTTCCAGATATTCTTTTAAATTAACACCCAATTACTCATTCCTCCAGAAATAATCTTGTAAAAAGTTCAGTGTTAAAATCCAGTCAAATATTCACGTCTTAAAATATCAGTGTTTTTTTCATTCTATTAAAAAAATTCATAAAGTATATGAAATTTTCTTCCCATTCATTATATAGGCTATCAGGTATTTGTTCATCATACGTATATCTCAAGCTTGTAAAACTTTGGTTATTTACAGGCTTATTCAGCATTTCCAGTCTCCTTACCCCTTCTGCAGGTAAAGTGGTATTAAGTTCATCAATTTGCTTTAATGCTAAAATCAAGTTATGCTCGGGGTTAAATCCATCCTTAAGATCATTATAATCTTCGCTCCTGACTTTCCCCATATTTTTGAGTTTCTCATAATTTGAATTGCTATACCAGTAAATTATTCTCTGTCTATTTTCAAATACAGCTATAGATTTTTCTATTTTATTTTTTTTAATTATCACGGTTTTCAAGAGGCATTCCAAATAGATACCACCAAGATACATAGTCATTACTTTTCTGTTGCCTTTTCTCATAATTGTAAAGTCTTTTCTCCGGTCAATATAGGCTTTTTCGTAATTTTCAACATCTCTAGCCATTGCCATACTGGTCAAAACCCCACTTATTTTAATCTTATAAACATTAATGCACCTGGATGCTTTCCCCTTCCCTTACTACCATTATTATATCATGAATTTCGAAGAAATTGCATGATATAATTGTGCATGTGCGTTTTTTGTGAAGCAAAAATAATCGCACGCACATAAATTCCGCCGGAGGCATATAATATCCTCATCTGTGAGGATATTATATCACAAATAAATGATTTGTCATTAAGTGCTCTACCTACCTGCCCTACCCGCCAAGGGTTATATCCTGCTCGCTGTACCAATTTAATGCATCGTAGAAATGGTCGGATTTAAAATCCGGCCAATAGTCATCTATTACATAGAAATCTGCATATATGGATTGAACCGGGAGAAAGCCACTGAGCCTTCTTCTGCCACCCCAACGTATAATAAGGTCAACCCTCGAAATATCACAGGTTTCAATTTGATTTGCAATATTATTGCTCATAGAATTTGATCTCTTTAAATAATCTAAATCCCATTTCCAGCTATAGTTCACTAAAAAGTTAATCTTTATTCCACCATTACCAAATGTCTTCCTGGTAGTAAATGGGAGCAATTCTTTGGGAAACATGGGGGAATTAGTGTTTCCTACAACCAGCAAAGATGCATCTTCATTAGTTAGCTGCCTTACAGCATTAATGCAAGCATCGGTAAAAGCTATTCTCTGTTCTGCTGGTCTTTTGGTATTATCTGCTGTAAATCCATAGTAAGTAAGTTCCTTAACTCCTTCCTTCCTACACAGCTTAAAAAGTGACATCCCCGGGTCAATTCCCTCCTCATACCCCTTTTCCTTTGGCAACCCTCTTCTTTCAGCCCACCTCCTGTTTCCATCAGGAATTATCCCTATGTGATCAGGTATTCTCATATAAACCACCTCAAATATTTTGTAATATTATTATTAGCATTTATCGTGGAACTATAAGTGAGCAATAATGCTTAACAATATTAATTTAAGAGTAACCCAAGTTACTTGTGGTAAGTCTCCCCATTTATAATCTTAAATACCCTGTATATTTGCTCTAATAATATAAGCCGAGTAAGTTGATGGGGAAAAGTCATATCGGATAATGAAAGCCTTATATCTGCCATATCAGTTATTCTATGGTCAAGTCCAAGAGAGCCTCCTATAATAAATGTAATATGTGAGCTGCCTGATATAGCAAGCTTATTAATTTTATCAGCAAAATCCTCAGAACCTAATTTCATGCCCTTTATATCCAGGGCAACAACAATAGTCCCGGTCTTAATCTTTTTTAAGATACCGTCGCCTTCAACGATTTTTACCTGCTCTTCCTGTACAGGACTTAGATTATCAGGTGCTTGTTGATCAGGCACTTCTATTATTTCCAGATTACAATATCGGGAAAGCCTTTTGGAATACTCTTTGATGCCTTCCTTAAGATAATTCTCTTTAATTTTGCCCACTGCAATTATAGTTACCTTCACTTCGACTTCCCACTTCCAAACTTGAGAAATATCCTTTTTTCTTTTTTAGGAACATCCTATTCATCTAAACTTGAGAAATGTCCCCTCTTTTCTCTTTTCTCGCCATGCAGGTTATCCCTCTTGTACTTCTCCTTATTCTACATGCAGACTACTCTGCTTGCACAGTCCCTTCTTGCCACATCAAGGGTTATATCTGTGCCTATACATATTTTCCTTTCAGTAAGTGCATTGCTAACTGTCTGATATGCCAGTTCAGGGAAATTATTCTCCCTGCTCAAATGTCCCAGGAAGAAAAACCTGGTACCATTCTCAGCCATATCTGCTATAACTTCACCGGCAACTTCATTGGAAAGATGCCCTTTTTCTCCTAGAATTCTCTGCTTAAGCCACCAGGGATATGGACCTACCTTCAGCATACCAACATCATGATTCGACTCCAGCAAAAGAAGGTCACTGCCATCAAGAGATTCTGTCAGTTCGGAAGTAATATGGCCAATATCTGTGGCTATAGTAATTTTTTTGCCTTCTGAGTAGAAACAAAAACCTACAGGATCATTTGCATCATGAGGTATTGAAAATGCCTTTACCCCAATCCCGCAAATTTCGAATTCCCTGTTATTGTCAAAATATTTTATATTTTTATGATTAATCTTGCTTATATTTGTAATATTACTTTGCAGATACTGCCATGTCAATTCATTTGCATATATTGGTATGTCATATCTTTTTGATATTACACCCACGCCCTTTATATGATCATTATGTTCATGAGTTACCAGAATTGCACTCAAACCCGCAGGGTCTTCCCCGATAGAAATAAGAGCCTCAGCTATTCTTTTACCGCTTAGGCCCGCATCAATCAATATTCTAGCTCTTTCATTACTAATAAAAATTGCATTCCCGCTGCTTCCACTATATAGACTGCAAAACTTTATCATTTGTAACCCCCGGTTTTTCCGGGTATACATAAACCCACTTACACGCTTACCCTCTTTATATTTGCACCAAGTGCCTTGAGTTTAAACTCCAGGTTTTCATACCCTCTGTCAATATAATTAATATTACTTATTTCTGATTTGCCCTTTGCTAAAAGTGATGCAATTACCAACGCAGCACCCGCCCTTAAGTCTATGGCTTTTGTTGGAGCACCTGTAAGGTTTTTAACTCCCTCAATTACTGCTACTCTGCCTTCAACCTTTATTGCAGCACCCATTCTTTTCAGCTCTTCCACATATTGAAACCTGGAATCCCAAATTCCTTCAGTGATAATGCTGGTACCTCCAGCCAAACACAGTAAAGCTGCAGTTTGCGGATGAAGATCAGTTGGGAAGCCGGGATATGGAAGAGTTTTTATATTCGCTCTCAATATCTTGCCTGCACCTGTAACCCTGATACTATCTTCAATTACCTCCACTTTTACACCCATTTCAGTTAACTTGGCTGTAAGTGATTCCATATGCTTTGGTATTACATTTTTTACTGTAATACAGTTGCCATTTGCGGCACCCGCTATCATAAAAGTACCTGCTTCTATTTGATCAGGTATTATAGAATGAGTTGTTCCTCCGTTTAACCTATCAACACCTTTTATTTTAATTACATCAGTACCTGCGCCTCTTATGTTGGCACCCATAGCATTGAGAAAGTTGGCTACATCAACCACATGGGGTTCTTTTGCAGCATTTTCAATCACAGTAACACCTTCAGCCTTTACTGCTGCAAGCATTAAATTTATTGTAGCCCCAACACTAACTACATCTAAATAAATAGAAGCACCTGTAAGTCTTTCCGCTTTTGCTTTTATTATGCCGTGCTCTATTGACACTTCTGCTCCAAGTGCCTCAAATCCTTTTATATGTTGGTCTATGGGGCGGTAACCAAAATCACAGCCTCCCGGAAAAGGAACCTCAGCATGCCCAAATCTGCCAAGAAGGGCTCCTATGATGTAATAAGATGCCCTTAAGCTTTTTACCATTTCATATGTAGCTATATATGTATTAACGTTTTCGGCATTAATTGCCAGAGTATTCTCATCTTCATATTCAACCTCAGCACCCAGATTTACTAATATATCCATAAGTGCTTTCACATCACCAATATCAGGTACATTCTCTATCCTGCACTTCCCTGCTACAAGCAATGCTGCAGGTATTATGGCCACAGCGGCATTTTTCGAGCCGCTTATGTGGACATCACCAATTAAAGGCTTTTGCCCATGAATTATATATTTTTCCATTCGCCGTCCACCTATCTTGTTCTTCATTTGTTTAATGATTTATCCGACCAAACCATATATGTCATTAATCAGCCTGCCGGCATATAAATATTATACCGTTACAAATATTATTCTACTATAAATATAATACCATTATGAATATTATATTGCTATAAATATTATACTGTTATTATACCATGCAGGTAAATTTTCACACCCTGGTCATTGTCGTTATATGCTATTAAT
>DAOSDD010000198.1:0-8471 GCA_035362115.1 Clostridiales bacterium
TTTCTGTTTCATATTCAACGTGTGAAGTAGAAATTGTTATTCCTCTTTCCTTTTCTTCAGGAGCCTTGTCAATCTGATCATATGCAGTGTAATTGGCTTTTCCCTGCATACCTAATACTTTTGTTATTGCAGCTGTTAAAGATGTCTTGCCATGGTCTACGTGACCTATTGTACCGATGTTAACATGCGGCTTTGTCCTTTCAAACTTAGCCTTTGCCATTGTATAACTCCTCCTTCATTCCGGTAATCCAACCGGCAATCATTTTTTTATTGTTAATTTTATTGTTAATATATTTTTTTACTCTGTAACCAGTTGAACTACAGGTTTTCGAGTAATATATTACTGCTTTTACATTTTACATATAAATCTACTTTATATATAAAATTAAACTAGAATAAATACTTTATGTCAATACCTGATTAAATTTTCTTGGATGTTTTTTGGAACTTCCTCGTAATGGTGGAACTGCATTGTAAAGGTTCCACGGCCCTGGGTCTTTGAACGCAACTCAGTTGCATATCCAAACATTTCTGCCAGAGGTACATAAGAAGTTACAACATGGATTCCATCTCTGGCATCAATTCCCTCAATTCTGCCCCTTTTTGAGTTTAAATCTCCAATTACATCGCCCAAATATTCATCAGGTACCACCACATCGACCTTCATAACAGGTTCCAGCAAAATCGGACCTGCCTTGCGGCATCCATCTTTAAATGCCATAGAACCAGCTATTTTGAAAGCCATTTCCGAGGAATCCACCTCGTGATAAGAACCGTCAACCAGGGTTACTTTTACATTAAGAACCTGATAACCTCCTAAAATACCACTATTCATGGCATCCCGTATACCGGCATCAATAGCAGGAATATATTCTTTGGGTATTGAACCTCCTACTATCTTGTTTACAAATGTGTATCCTGCATCGGGTTCGTTCTGAGGTTCTAGTTCTATTACACAGTGGCCATACTGTCCTCGTCCTCCTGACTGACGTACAAATTTGCCTTCAGATTTAACAGCTTTTGTTATTGTTTCTTTGTAAGCTACCTGTGGTTTACCTACATTTGCTTCAACTTTAAACTCCCTTAAGAGTCTATCTACTATAATGTCAAGATGAAGTTCGCCCATCCCTTCAATTATAGTCTGTCCTGTTTCAGCATTAATACTGGCTCTGAATGTAGGATCCTCTTCCGACAATTTTTGCAGTGCAATACTTAACTTATCCTGTCCTGCTTTAGACTTGGGTTCTATAGCTACTGAAATAACCGGTTCTGGAAATTCCATTGACTCCAGTAATATGGGGTGATCCTCATCGCATAGTGTATCACCTGTTGAAGTATTCTTTAAACCAACTACACCTGCTATGTCACCAGTATAAACTTCATCAACGTCTTCACGGTGATTGGCATGCATCAACAGGATCCTGCCCATTCTTTCTCTTTTATCCTTTGTAGAGTTCAATACATGAGCACCTGATTTTATGGTGCCTGAATAAACTCTAAAAAAACATAATTTCCCTACATAGGGATCTGTCATTATCTTAAATGCAAGTGCAGAAAACGGGCTTTTATCATCGGCGTATCTTTCATCTTCTTCGCCATTATTCAATATCCCTTAACCGGTGGTATATCAAGAGGCGAAGGCAAATAATCCACAATAGCATCCAGTAGATTTTGAACCCCTTTGTTTTTATAAGAAGAGCCACATGTAACAGGAATAATTTTTACTCCTATTGTACCTTTTCTTATGCATGCACGCAACTCGTCTTCGGTTATTTCTTCTCCCTCGAGGTATTTTACTAAAATATCCTCATCTTGTTCAGCAACAGCTTCGATCAATTTTTCACGATATTCTTTTACAATATCAATCATATAATCAGGAATTGGACCCTCTTCCCTTTCTTGTCCCAAATCATCTTTATAGATTATTGCATGATTTTTTACAAGGTCAATTATCCCCCGAAAATTCTCTTCTTTTCCAATTGGTAACTGAATAGGGACAGGGTTTGCTTTCAATCTGTCCTTAATCATTTGTACAACTCTGAAGAAATCGGCTCCCATGATATCCATTTTATTTACATGAGCAATACGTGGAACATGGTATTTATCTGCCTGCCTCCAAACAGTTTCTGTCTGAGGCTCAACTCCTCCTTTTGCACAAAAAAGTGTTACTGAACCATCGAGAACGCGAAGTGACCGCTCCACCTCAACCGTGAAGTCAACGTGCCCTGGCGTATCTATTATATTAATTCGCTTACCCTTCCATTGGGCGGTAGTAGCAGCAGAGGTTATTGTAATTCCTCTTTCCTGCTCTTGCTCCATCCAGTCCATTGTTGCAGAACCTTCATGGGTTTCTCCCATTTTGTGGAGCTTCCCTGTATAGAACAAAATACGTTCTGTTGTAGTAGTTTTTCCTGCATCTATATGAGCCATTATTCCTATATTTCTTGTATCTTCCAAACTAAACCGCCTGGGCATTGCTATCCTCCTTTCATTTCACGATAGTTCACTAAATAAACAAAATCTATAATTATATAAATATATAACCATAATATATTTATTTATATTACCATCTGTAATGAGCAAAAGCTCTGTTTGCCTCTGCCATCTTATGAGTGTCTTCCTTTTTCTTAAATGCGCCTCCCAGACCATTTACAGCATCCATGATTTCTCCTGCAAGTCTTTCCTTCATTGTTCTTTCTCCTCTGGAACGTGCATAACTTACCAACCATCTAATGCCTAATGTCTGCCTTCTCTCAGGCCTTACTTCCATTGGAACCTGATAGGTAGCTCCGCCAACTCTCCTTGCTTTAACTTCAAGAACCGGCATTATATTATTAATAGCCTGCTCAAAAACTTCCATAGGGTCTTTGCCTGTCTTATTATTTATTATATCAAAAGCATCGTAACAGATTTTCTGAGCAACTCCCTTTTTACCATCCTGCATTATTTGATTAACAAGTTTTGTAACAATTTTGTCATTATAAATCGGGTCAGGTAATATTTCCCGCTTTGGTACATGTCCTTTTCTTGGCACTATACTTCCCTCCTTCCAGTATAATATAATTATTCATCGGTACTCGTGGTCAACAACCATCGTAAGTGCCTGCCATGCTTTTACACTACTTCTTGGCTGCACCGGCCTTTGGCCTTTTTGCGCCATACTTGGAACGACTCTGCTTTCTATTTGCAACTCCCGCTGAATCCAGTGTTCCTCTTATAATATGGTATCTTACACCAGGAAGGTCTTTTACTCTTCCTCCTCTTATAAGTACAACACTATGCTCCTGCAGGTTGTGACCAATTCCAGGTATATATGCAGTAACTTCTATACCGTTGGTTAATCTTACCCTTGCAACTTTCCTCAATGCTGAGTTAGGCTTTTTAGGTGTAGTAGTTTTTACAACAGTACAAACACCTCTTTTTTGAGGACTGTTAATTTCAGTAGGTTTCTTTTTTAAAGAATTAAAGCCTCTCTGCAAAGCAGGTGAGTTGGATTTTTCTAAAATATCTTTTCTTCCTTGTTTAACCAACTGATTAAATGTAGGCATTCACACACCTCCTTTCACCAAAATTATTTTAAAATACATACAACTGAAGCACCAACATCTATATTACATGCTTTTCCCAGTTTTTTCATATCATCTGCATAAGTTATTTCTATAGATTTCTTCTCACACGGCTCCTTAATACTTCTAATAACCTTTTCATCAGCGTCTCTTGCAATTATACACATTTTAACCTGATCGCCCTGTATAGCTTTTAAAGATTGCTTAGACCCCACAGTTTTTTTGCTGTTTTTAAGAAGCTCCAGCACATTAAGCTCCATTCCTGCACCCTCCCGTTATAACGGCTGCAGCAGAAACTTGACTGCTTACCTGCCATTTTACACACTGCACTATTTTACATCTCAATAATGTGTTTGTCAATAAAAAAATTAAATACCGGGTGCATTTAATTCCTTTGAAGAAATATATTCTAGAAGCTATCGTTACAGTACTTAGAGCCTTCTCTAATGCTTCTTACAATAATTTCTTCAAAAATAAAATATGCACCTAAAATGGGTTTTTAAGCTCGAAGGCTATTTGCTTCCTGTAGTAATAGTTACATCCCTATATTTTTTCATACCTGTACCAGCAGGAATAAGTTTACCAATAATTACATTTTCCTTAAGGCCTACAAGAGGATCAACTTTCCCTTTTATTGCTGCATCTGTTAATACTCTGGTGGTTTCCTGGAAAGAAGCTGCCGAGAGGAATGATTCAGTTGCCAGCGAAGCTTTGGTTATACCAAGCAGTGCATGTTTTCCCTCTGCAGTCTTAAGTCCATCTTTTAAAGCAGTTTCATTTTCTCTTTCATATTCAAACATATCAACGAGGCTTCCAGGAAGCAGGTTGGTATCTCCGGCATCTTCTACTTTAATTTTTCTTAACATCTGCCTAATTATTATTTCAATATGCTTGTCATTTATATCTACACCCTGCAGTCTGTAAACTTTTTGCACCTCATGAAGCAGGTATGATTGTACACCTATTAATCCTTTTATTTTCAATATGTCGTGAGGGTTTACAGAACCTTCAGTAAGTTCATCTCCAGCTTCTACATAATCCCCTTCCATAACCTTTATCCTTGAACCATATGGAATCATATAACTCTTGGATTCTCCACCATCATTGCTTACTATTACTTCTCTCTTTTTCTTTGTTTCACTTATTTTAACCAAACCGGCAATTTCCGATATAACAGCCAATCCTTTTGGCTTTCTAGCTTCAAACAGCTCCTCTACACGTGGTAGACCCTGTGTAATATCTTCACCTGCAACACCACCCGTATGGAATGTTCTCATAGTCAACTGGGTACCGGGTTCTCCTATTGATTGTGCTGCTATAATTCCAACAGATTCTCCTATGTCCACTTCTCCGCCTGTAGCAAGGTTTGCTCCATAACATTTTGCACATACTCCATATGCAGAATGGCATGTTAGGATTGATCTGATTTTTACTTTCTTAATACCGGCATTTTCAACCTTTTCAGCTTCGATATCAGTTATCATTTTTCCTGCTTCTATTATGACCTGCCCATTTTGAGGGTTAATTACATTTTCCAGAGCATATCTGCCCGTAATTCTTTCAGCTAAATGCTCAATAACCTGGCCTCCCTCAGTAATGTCTGAAACCTCAAAACCATGTCCTGTTCCGCAATCAAATTCTCTTATTATAACATCCTGGCTGACATCAACTAATCTTCTGGTAAGATAACCAGAGTCTGCTGTTCTTAGAGCAGTATCTGCCAATCCTTTTCTGGTACCATGAGTTGAAATAAAATATTCAAGCACATTAAGTCCTTCACGGAAATTGGACTTGATTGGAATTTCTATGGTCTTACCCTGTGTATCGGCCATTAAGCCTCTCATTCCAGCCAATTGTTTTATCTGGTTAATATTACCTCTTGCACCTGATGTAGACATCATATAAAGAGGATTAAACTTATCCAGATTATCCATAAGAGCTTTAGTAATATTTTCACCACTTTCGGTCCAGGCTGAAATAACTGCATTGTATCTTTCATTTTCTGATATTAGACCTCTCTTATATTGTTTAGTTATATTTTCAATTTTTTGTTCTGTTTCAGCTACATAACGTTTCTTTATTTCGGGAATAATCATATCTGTAATACCAATGGTTATAGCACCCCTGGTGGAATACTTGAATCCCAATGCTTTTATTTTATCCAGTACTATAGCTGTCTTTGTTGTTCCATGTACCCTAATGCATCTGTAAATTATTTTTTGCAGAGCTTTTCTATCTACAAGAAAACCTATTTCGAGGCTGAATAAATTTTCAGGAACACTCCTGTCAATAAATCCTAAGTCTTGAGGGATAGCTTCGTTAAATAATAGTTTACCCACTGTTGTGCTAATTATTTTTGAAACAGGCTTACCGTCAAATTGCTTGGTGATTTTTACCTTTATTGGAGCATGCAAAGTCAACCTGTCCTCGTTATCAATACTAGTTTCATATATCAAATCCTGCTGGGACTGGTTATAAGCCATGATTGCCTCTTCTGGAGATGAAAAAGCTCTGATTTTGCCCTTATAATCCTGGTTTTCTACAGTCAGGTAGTATGTTCCTAGAACCATGTCCTGTGTTGGTACCGTTACCGGTTTGCCATCCTGAGGCTTTAAAAGGTTATTTGCGGAAAGCATCATGAATCTTGCTTCAGCCTGTGCCTCAACAGATAAAGGTACATGTACTGCCATCTGGTCTCCATCAAAGTCGGCGTTATATGCTGTACATACTAAAGGATGCAGTTTTATAGCTCTTCCTTCTACAAGTATTGGTTCAAAGGCTTGAATACCAAGACGATGCAAGGTAGGTGCACGGTTCAAAAGTACCGGGTGCTCTTTAATTACATCCTCCAGAACATCCCATACCTCATCCCTGACTCTTTCAACCATACGTTTTGCACTCTTTATATTATGAGCCAATCCGTCATTTACAAGCTTTTTCATTACAAACGGTTTAAACAGTTCAAGAGCCATTTCTTTAGGCAAGCCGCACTGATAGAGTTTAAGTTCCGGACCTACAACAATAACGGAACGTCCGGAGTAGTCTACACGCTTACCCAAAAGGTTCTGACGGAAACGTCCCTGCTTTCCTTTCAGCATATCAGAAAGAGATTTTAAAGGCCTATTTCCAGGGCCGGTTACAGGTCTTCCTCTTCTGCCGTTATCTATTAATGCATCCACAGCTTCCTGCAGCATTCTCTTTTCATTTCTTACAATAATATCAGGAGCTCCTAAGTCAAGCAACCTTTTTAATCTGTTGTTTCTATTTATAACTCTTCTATAAAGGTCATTCAAATCTGAAGTAGCAAATCTTCCACCATCCAGCTGAACCATAGGCCGCAATTCCGGCGGTATAACAGGAATAACATCAAGTATCATCCATTCAGGCCTATTACCTGACATGCGAAAAGCTTCCACTACTTCAAGTCTTTTTATAGTTCTCATTCTTTTCTGACCGGATGTTTCATCAAATTCAGCTTTGAGCTCTTTAGAAAGCTCTTCAAGGTCAATTTCGGCTAATAATTCCTTAATGGCTTCAGCTCCCATTCCGGCCTTAAATTTGTTCCCAAATTTCTCTACACTATCTCTATATTCTTTTTCAGACAAAATCTGCTTTTTAAATAAAGGGGTCTGCCCCGGGTCAAGAACAATATATGAAGCGAAATATAGCACTTTTTCCAGTGAACGCGGTGACATGTCAAGAATCAGACCCATTCTGCTGGGTATTCCCTTAAAATACCAAATATGTGAAACAGGTGCCGCTAATTCAATATGTCCCATTCTTTCACGTCTTACTTTCTGTTTTGTAACTTCAACACCGCATCTATCACAAACAATCCCTTTATATCTTATTCTTTTATATTTACCGCAATGGCATTCCCAATCCTTCGTAGGGCCGAATATTCTTTCACAAAAGAGTCCATCCCTCTCAGGTTTTAATGTTCGATAATTTATAGTTTCAGGTTTTTTGACTTCACCTTTTGACCACTCCCTTATTTTTTCCGGTGAGGCCAGGCCAATTCTTATAGCATCAAAAGTTCCGAGTTCAAGCATGGCTTTTTACTCCTTTCAAAATCATCAGATATTATCATCATCGTCATCCAACTCATCATTAACTTCATCAAGATCACCTAAATCCACAAGATCATCCAGGTCTTCAAAACTGACTGATTCAGGGTCTATATCATCATTTTCAAAATCATCGGTCTCAAGAAATAAATTGCTTATTATATCGTCATCGTCATCAGTATTCCCGGAAGATTCTGGAGATTCCAGATCAAAGTCGTCCAATTCAAGTTCGTTGTCCAGTACATCATCACCCTCATCATAATCGGATAAAGGTTCCTCATCTTCTCTGCCTTCCATATTTACATTCAGATCATCAATATCATCATCAATTGATTCTTTAATTGATACTTCTTCATTCTCTTCAGAATAAACCTTCACATCAAGAGCAAGACTTTGAAGTTCTTTTATCAATACTTTGAAGGATTCAGGTATACCTGGTTCGGGTACATTTTCACCTTTAACAATGGCTTCATATGTTTTAACTCTTCCGACCACATCATCAGACTTAACAGTAAGGATTTCCTGCAATGTATAGGCGGCACCATATGCCTCAAGCGCCCATACTTCCATTTCCCCAAACCTTTGTCCTCCAAACTGCGCCTTACCTCCAAGAGGTTGCTGTGTAACAAGCGAGTATGGCCCTGTTGAACGGGCATGAATTTTATCATCAACAAGATGGGCAAGCTTCAATATATACATATACCCTACTGTAACACGGTTGTCAAAAGGTTCTCCGGTCCTGCCGTCATACAATATGGTTTTGCCATCTTCGTTCAGGTTTGCCGTTTTAAGGGTTTCCATAATGTCATGTTCATTTGCTCCATCAAAAACAGGAGTT
>DAOSDD010000199.1:0-8289 GCA_035362115.1 Clostridiales bacterium
CAAATCTGATTCTTCCACTTATTTCTTCTCTTATGACTTCTGACAAAAATTTCGCGAATACCTTTTTTTCTGAAATTGGTAATCCAACTTATATGAGTAGATTGGGAAGCGAGTATAATTGCAAGGAATGGCTAAAATTGGTGATTGCTTCACTAAAAGGCTTTTCAGATTCAATGGGATTTGATCTTTATGAATCAGAAGACGGAGAAAAATGGGAAGCCATATCTCTTAATGGACTAGGAAATATTTGTAATTATGGATTAAGAACATTTCTTGTTGCATCTGATGGAAGATTATATCTAGGCACTGCCAATCCATTTCAAGGTTGTGAAGTATGGGTTAAAGAGGATAATAATGATGAAGAAGAAGATAATGATTGGTATTGGTGGCTTAAGGATAAATGTGATTTCCAGTTATAATCTATCGGTAAGCAGGTCTTATATCTTTTTATAAGACCGCTTTACATCCCTTATGAATAAAGAGTTTCGAGAAAATCTGCTCTCATCATCGTATAGGGTTTTGTATTATGTTATAACTTCCCGGGTAACAAAAAGATAACAAGAATTTTCTTAAAGATAACAAGATGTCCCCCTGTCTCCCTGTTCCACCCGACACTAATAATCTCTTATTTCTCTCCCGATGGTTTCAAGGGTATTTGTGTTAACAATCAGGACATACCGGTGGGGCGGGCTGCCGAGTTTTTGCAGTATGTTTATCTCCACCATTCCGTCCTTTTCTTCGCAATATATCTCAGGCATGGAATTCTTTGTTTCAACTGCAAGCTCCTCCGAACACTTCTGTTTGTATATTTTGCCATCAATACCATCAAACGCATGTCCTCTGCTATCCTCCAGTATATACCACTGCCCGTCCTCGTGTATGACGAATTTGTCTCCCGAGTGCTCGTAGTACCACTTGGAAGCTATCTCGTCCTTTAGTGCAATATCCGCATATGCATTCCGCTTATTCCTGCCTTCATCCTCTCTTCTTGATATTTCCCCATACTTTATCCTGGCCAGGATAGCCAGTGCTTCATTGGTGGTAATGTAACCTGATGGCCTCAAGGTGTTGTTCAAATACCCTATAACCGCTCCTGTTTTTAAAGCAACCAGCATACTGTCTTTAAACTCCGGCGGCACATTGTTCCAATCACCAAACTTCTCCTTGTATTTCCCCTCATCCGATGCCTGCAGTATCCCCATATTTACTTTAAAATCCTGTACTCTCTGCAGGAAGCATATTATGACATTTAAGGCCTCTGCCCTTGTCACAAACCTGTCTTCGCTTAAAAATTGCGAAAAAATATCCCTCTGTCTGTATTTTTCCGCAGGATATAGATTCGAGTATTTAACCAGCATATTAAACAGGTCTTTATTCAATATATATTTATCTCCATCTGTTATATTTTCCGGTACCTCCTCCATATCAGAAAACATTTCCGCATACTTTGAAGCCCAATGAACGGCTGCGACAACATGCTGTTCGTCAAGCCCTTTATGCTCATCATGCTCTTCATGTCCGTCATACACGTCATCTCCGGAATCTCCGGCATGTGCATTTATTTCCCTTTCCCCGGTATCTACCGCATTTCCGGCCCAATCCTCCACACAAACACGGTAATACAACTGCTTATTGCCGGCCACTCCAGGGAGAAATCCGTAATACCTCGCAGTGTAATGATTATATATAAAATACATTGGATCACTAGCCTGGTGGTCTAAGAGGTGCAGCCTTTTACCATCTTCCATGTACCAGACTTCCACCGAAAATTTTTTAAGGTCGTCATCCTTGTCCATGATATTCACACACACTTTATGGGCGGTCACTTTCAGGTTTGTTATTTCAGGGGAATACCCGCTTTTCAAGTCCGGGAACATATCAACCGCAAGTTTCTGGAAAACCCCGTTGGTTCTTAAGAACACTTTCTTATCATAAAGCTCCCTATGCTTATCTGTTCCGCTGTCTTTATAGCAGCCGAGCAATATGTGCGCCGCTTCTGTGGCTCCCAGTCCTCCCGCATCTGCTATGTTGTCAAGCATTCCCATGGCTTCCTTTGCCGCGCGCTCATTTCCAATCTTAAGAAGGGCTTTTGCCTTTGCCAGTTTCAAGCTGCTTTCAGTATATATGCTGTCGGTATCATATTCTTTCTTACGCATGATTTCATCAATAAACTCAACCATTTCCGCATACTTGCTCTGCTCCTCCATTTCAACAATGGGGTTCAGTTTTTCATCATATTTAAACTGCTCCTTTAACAGGTATTTTTCCCTGACATTGAACACTACAGTTATATTTACGTCAGGTTCAAAATCCTCAAACTTCCATTCAATCACATTTCCTTCATATGCATAGCCGGCAGGGGTTACGCTTTCCACCTGATATGGCTCAATGCCTTCTGTAATGAAAGCTATCTTCGCGTTTTCTATCCTCCCCTTCCAGGGAGCGCCGGTAGTCAAAACATAGCCTGCCTGTATTATTCCTATAGAACTAACAGTATTTTTGGTCTCATATGTATTTTTAACGATTTTCTTTTCTCCGGGTTTAAAATTAACTTCCCATGTATGCCAGTATGGGAAATTCAAACTATCCGGTCCTGTTTCTTCGGCTCCCACGCCTCTTTCAAGCCGCACTTCGATTTCTTCATCATCAACCCATGCGGCAAAATCGTAAAGCTTGTAGTCATAAAACCAATCTGCCTGCTTCCCGTTTTTGTCTTCCGAATCCCCGCTGGGGAATCCCATAAGCACGGTTGTTTCTTCATGGGAGTCATTTATAAAGACAAACTCGCACTCAACTCTACTCGTCCCCTCCGAAATCCGAACGGTTATATCCTCGGATTGCATGATAATGTTCGGATTATCAATAGGGCGTACTGTTTCTCCAAACCTTCCCAGGCTCGTGTCATTGGCATGGATATGTAAAGGTATACAAACAGCGGCCAATAAAATTGCCATAATAAAAACCGGGCGGATAACACATTTGTGTTTTCTCACGATAAAACACCTCGTTTTCATATTTTTGCCACATATTAACCTGTCTAAACACAATACCGACACAATGCAATTGGCATAATGTAATTGTATAATTTTTTACAGAATGTTTCCATTACAGGATAATTAAATTTATCTTATTAATTCAGAAAACCAAGTAAAAACCGTTTCCACTTCAGGTTGGGTAGTATTTTCGAAAGCTTTAATTCATTATGCTTTCGAAAAAGTTTCACTGCCATAAATATTGCAACTGGAAATGATTCGCCAATTAGAAAATCGGCCCTTTTGGGGAAGAAATGTTTTGCTCTCCGCTTCGCTTCCGTAATGGCCTGCGAGGAGGGCTGGATGGCCGAACATATGCTTATTTTAGCAATCACCAATCCGAAAGGGGAGCGCAAATATACTTTTCTGCAGTTTCACTAATAGTTTTGTTCATAGTATCATTGTTATCTTCAATTTTTTCTAAGTTAAAACTCTTGTTGTTATATGACATACTTTTTACTCCATCCAAATTAATATTTTTTTAAAACGTATAGGAATTTATATGTTTTGAGTTCAATTGAAGCAGTTGGTGCAAGTAGATTAGAAGACATACACCAATAATTTGTATGGTAATAAATACCTGTTAAAATTAATGATTAAATGGTAAAATGTGAACTATGAATATGAATGGAAATATACTTAAGCAAATATTCTTTGATGAGAATAAAAACTGGGATAGATTTGTAAATATCCACAGGAAAAATATCAGGAAAATAGTATTGGAAGAAGTAGAAAAATTCAGGCTATGTGGTGAAAAAGAAGCAGGCCTTAGTCTGTTTGCATGTGAAGCGTGTGGAGACATAAAGATAGTACCACACCGTTGCAAGGGCAGATTTTGCAGTGTATGTGCCACAGGGTATATGCAGGAATGGAGCATGAAGACGGCTGAAAATATGTATGATATGCCCCATAGACATATTATGTGTTTACATCGCCTGAAGAGCTGTGGGAAATATTTTTTATTGAAGTTACAGACAAGCTTGCTGAACTGTTAATACTATTTGGACGAAAAGACCATGCAGACTATAAGCATTGTCGTGTCTACAGGGCTTATTACTCACTGGACGCCAATGATGGTATTGAAATGGACTTTACTCTTCTGGTTATGTCTCCTGAAGAAATTTATGAGAGGAAGTTAAGTCGTCAGGAGCTTTATGCTGCTATAAACAGTTTGCTGGAGAAACAGGCAAAACGTATCTACGCTCATTTTTTTCTCAACATGAGCAAGACTGAAATTGCCAGAATTGAGGGTGTAGAACGAAGTTCCGTGAGGAACTCCATCGCAAGAGGGTTGAAGCAAATGGAGAAATATTTAAAAAATTTGATTTTTTTATTTACCCCACCCCGTTTTGCCTAAAAAATCTGATGATTAGTAGAGGGATATTTACTACCCCCACAAATTGATTTTTGAAAATAGAATAATTGTCTTATCCGGTACATTCCCCACATGTCCTGATGAAGGATAGCGGGATTGCAGGTACGCGAAGACCATTCTCCCTTTTTCACGAGGACGGATTTTCCCACCCAAGCTTGTAAATGCTTCAATAAAGAAGGTTTCTATGAAGTGGGGCTGTAGCCTGTGTGCTTCCATACGTTCCATGTCTTCGCGGATTGTCATCACCTTATGAATATCCATTGTATTTTCTGTCAAGGCGTGTTCGTCTAATAATTTCTGGAGTGCTTTACGATCAAGGGAGTGATCCACCACTTCGTACAGCTGTGCTTTTTTAGCAGGATCATTTCCGTAGCGCACTGCTTCGATGAGTAGGTCCCGTAAAGAGCGGTTGTTAAATGTCACCTTGCCGAGAACGTCGAAGACCTTCCCTTTAAGAGCTTCCCGCTCCTGCTCCAATTTTTCAAATAGCCGTTGAAACACCATGCCCTCACGGGTTTCTTTAGAAACAAGGTTCCATAGGTGGCAGACTTCGGTCTGCCCGATACGATGAATACGTCCAAAACGCTGTTCAAGACGATTGGGGTTCCACGGTAGATCATAGTTCACCATCAAGTGTGCTCTTTGTAGATTGATACCTTCTCCCGCCGCATCAGTGGCAATGAGAATGCGTACATCTTTATCCTGTTTGAAAAGCTCTTCGACTTTACGCCGTTCATCTCGAAGCATACCACCATGAATGGTCACTACAGCTTCTTCGTTTCCTAAAAGTGAACGTATTTTATCAGCCAGATACCGTAGTGTATCCCGGTGTTCAGTGAATATAATAAGCTTTTCATGTAATCCTTCCGTATCGAACATGTTACCGTCATTTTGCAGAAGCTTAGAGAGTTCATCCCATTTTATATAAGATATACAGTGCAGCACGACTTTCCTTAAATATTTTTGGGTGTAGAAAGAGTTCGTTGATTTTTGAATGGTGCCAGGAAGGTAGTATCAATTTGCTAAAATTTGAATATAATATATTATACTTGCAAGTAAATTTGTATCTCATTTTTTCGAAATTTATTGACAATAAAGTCAATGTGAGTTACAATAGAAATAGCTCATTTACCATGTGTAAAAGGAGTAACGATGCCGTCTAAGTTAATTAGGCGGCATCAGCCGTTCATGAAGACTTATTTAAATAATCTTCATATTCTTTCTGCAATTTGCGTTTTCTATGTCCTTCGGTCACTGGATAGGCAGTCCAAAATAAAACATAATTTTTCCTGTCTGCTAGTACCACTAAATATTCAATATCTTCACACCAAAGTAAAATTCTTTTTTCACCTTTGCGGTTATTTTCCCACACTTTTATTTTTGCGCAAGATGTATGACAGAATTCAATAATGCTTTTAGGCCAGCGAACACGTTCATATCTTCTTAAGTCTGGTGTTCTTTCAGATTCAGTAGGACCTTCTGATACAATGTGCCAGAAGGTTGCTTCACGATTTTTAAAAAGAGGATGTCGCTTTAAGGCTAGAGCTTGCCCATTGAAAATAGGCTTTGTATCTATATAGTCTCTTATGAATAATTCATATACAGCGTTTTCGTATTCAAAATAATTACCGCCATATTCTGTAAGCAGGATAAGGGATGGCATGTTTGCACATATAATACTCATCTTTGAGCTCCACGAGGTTTCCATACAAAAAGATTGAATTTAGGTTCATATGGTGAAGTTGAATAAATTAAGTTACAACCTGATTTCATTTTTATAATTTCGATCAGTTCCAGTTTGGCGACACTTGTTTTCAGAGTTCTATTTGCATAAGAGATCGCTCCAATAAGTAAGTCTGTTAGTTGAAGGATTTCTATCTCATGAGAGCGAACAAGTTGAATATTCTCAACAGTCTCATTACAGAAATGATATAGGCTCCTATTCAATACCTCTTGAAGCATGTGAATTTTTTCTGACCCCCGGGTATCTTTAATATCAATATATATTCTATACTTATCTCCAATTTGTATCATCTGTCTAAGTAATAGAAAGTACATTCTATAATACCAATTATCGTGTGTTAAGTTAAATGCTTCATAATTAAGACTTTGCTTACCGGATGCAATTACTGATCTGAAATTCAAATAAGGATTTTCAAAGAAGTACTCTATAAGTTCTTTATAGAATTCAAGCTTACCCTGAGATACCTTTGTCCACTTTATTTCCATTGAAGGACTCACTTGATGCTTGCTTTTAATCCGGCGTATATGCTGGTTGATATTTTTCACATGCTCAGTTTGGCAGGATATTCCTCCCAAGACCATAATGTCTTCACCATCATTTAGTAGATGACAACTTTCATCACAGTATATATTAAAAATTTGATCCATAAAATTTACCTCAACTAAATATTGTACAAGTATATTCTATCATATATAAAGGAGTAGTGAAGATATAAAAAACTTAAAAGTATCAGGTAGTTATCGTATATAGAAATAGATTTGCTGCTCTTAATCCAGATCATCCATGGATAGACTTGAAGGTTTTAGAATTCCTTAAGCGGCTTCAGGTGATATCTAATGACAGAAAAACGGAAAAAAGTATTTTATATTTGAATATTGCGGCCAGGGAAAAAAGCAAAGTTATCCTCATATTATTATAATACAACTAAATTAACCTATATATTTCAACATTAGCTATGTTTATCAAAACACGTTTGAAGAACTTTGTTACACCACACTGGATTTACTTAATAATATCATTAGTTCTATCTAAAAGCTTTAGGAAATCTAACTATAATAATCTGCAATTCTCTTTTTTCGTATTTATTAGTCCATGCTGGGCCTTCAAGTACATAACCGATTAGAAATAATCTCTTTAGCCGCTGATTTCCAGAAATAGCCACTGTAAGCTGTTTTTTGCAGTCACTATTTTGATCTTCAATAAAAAACTGTATCCTAAATGGTAATGAACTCAATTGTCTGTGAGATATCTCCACATTTTCATTCGAGGTTGAATGGATACAATTTTCTCTTGTAAAGTCACTTTTAAAGAAGTATTTCCTGAAGTTGGATTTTTCTTTCTTAATCCAAATTCTTTACATGAAAGCTTCTTGCCAGCCTTCTATAATGGAATATTCTCTTATGTTATTTAAGATCATCTGCACGCTGCTCTTGAATAGGAACAACGGCCAGTGTCATCCCCAATGGATGCAGTATCTTTAAAATTGTAGTAAGCTGCGGATCCATTCGGTTATTCTCAAGCCTAGCGATAAAGGTTTGCCTTACCCCGCTTATAGCCTCCAGTTCAGCTTGGGTTGGCCCTTTTTCTTTGCGTGCTTCAAGTATTTGCTCTATGATCTTAACCTTAAGTTCTATCTCATCCCGGTCTTCATTTGTTAATGCATCCAGGTTATTATAAATGTCTTCCCATTTCCTTGTCTTGGCAGCCATACTATTTGCTCCTTTCCAAAAAACCTTTTAAATTCCGTTTAGCCTGCTCTATTTCTCTTTGAGGTGCTTTTTTGTCCATTATTTGTATACACTAACTAACTTGAGTTTTGTACTTTTCTATGAGAATGCTGAATTCAAAGCCACCTGTTATTTTACAAGAAAAGGCTTAAAATGAGGGGTTTTGATAAAAAGTGCAAAACTATAGTAACTAATGATATTAAGAAAATCATTGAAGACATGGATGAGGAAGAAGAAAAAATATGGAGTTGTTTAAAACAAGTTTTTCAGGATTAGTATATACATTTTTGATGATTCTGTATGCACCTATTTAACTGGATTTAAATAGGGTTTGCCCGAAATAATTTAGTAAACACGCTAGGAGTCTGCTCGGAAAAGCGAACTCGTGCAAGAAGAAGTGTCATTTCCTGC
>DAOSDD010000200.1:0-8251 GCA_035362115.1 Clostridiales bacterium
TTATCCACTACATGGGCAATGTATTCATCTTTAAACTGCCTGAGAGTACTTATTACAGGACTGGCAGCTGTTTTGCCAAGTCCGCAAAGTGATGTTTTACTGATAGTATCACC
Organism: Clostridiales bacterium; assembly: GCA_035362115.1. GTDB lineage: Bacteria > Bacillota > Clostridia > Acetivibrionales > DUMC01 > DUMC01. The sequence continues at coordinate 114 of DAOSDD010000200.1, forward strand.
CAGGCTTTCAAGAAGGTTAAGATCATCTAAGGTACCATCTCCTGATACTATTCTTTCCAATATTTCAAGCATTCTTTTAGTGCCTTCTCTACAGGGTATACACTTGCCGCAGGATTCATTCTGTGTAAAATTCATGAAAAACCTTGCTACTTCGACCATGCAGGTATCTTCATCCATAACAACCAATCCGCCGGAACCTATCATGGCACCAACACTTTCCAATGAGTCAAAATCAAGGGGAAGGTCAAGGTGCTTTTCTGTAAGGCATCCTCCTGAGGGACCCCCAATCTGGACAGCTTTAAATTTTTTATTGTCTTTTATCCCGCCGCCAATTTCGTATATTATTTCTCTTAGTGTAGTTCCCATAGGTACTTCAATAAGGCCGATATTATTTACGCTTCCAGTTAATGCAAAGGCTTTAGTTCCGGGACTTTTAGCGGGACCTATTGATTTAAACCATTCACTACCTTTTAATATGATGTGGGGTACATTGGCGAAAGTTTCTACATTATTCAGCACTGTAGGTTTTCTCCATAACCCCTCTTTTACTGTCCTTGGGGGTTTTGTCCTGGGCATGCCTCTTTCACCTTCAATAGAAGCTGTAAGGGCACTTCCTTCACCACATACAAAAGCACCGGCACCTTGAGCCACATGTATGTTGAAATTAAAACCTGAGTTCATAATGTTCCGACCTAACAATCCATGAGACCTGGCCTGGTCTATGGCTATTTCCAGTCTTTTTACGGCCATGGGATATTCAGCACGGACATATATGTATCCTTCAGTACTTTTAGTTGCAAATCCTGCTATTAACATACCTTCAATAACTCTATGGGGATCACCCTCCATTATACTTCTATCCATAAAAGCCCCTGGGTCGCCTTCATCACCATTGCAGACTACATATTTGGCGTCACTTTCTTCAGCTAAAACCTGTGACCACTTCCTGCCTGCCGGATAGCCACCGCCTCCACGACCTCTTAAATTTGATTCACTTATCAAGGCGCAGACTTCTTCAGATTTTATTTCAGCTAAAACTTTTCCTAAAGCTTCATAGCCTCCTCTTGCAATATATTCTTCTATAGATTCAGCATCAATATGCCCACAGTTTTCCAGAACAATACGGGTTTGTTTTCTGTAAAAAGGTATTTCCTCCTGGACGGGGTACACTTTATTCTCGCAAGTATACATAAGTCTTTCCACAGGCAGTCCTTTTATAAGAGTAGTTTCAACAATCTCTTCACAGTCTTCAGGTTTTACATGCAAATAAAGGTAGTTGCATGGTTCAATCCTTACAAGAGGACCTGCTTCACAAAAACCGTGACACCCGCTTTTTTTGATTCCAATACACTTGTTGCCGTGATCTTCTTCATGATAAAGATTTATATTGACCAGAAGGTCTTTTTGTCCGGCTAATTCTTTGAGCCTTTCATATACTTCAAGAGATCCGCCTGCTATACATCCTGTACCTGCACAAACTAGAACTTTCTTTTGCTGCTTTTCCAGACATGAGTTTATATTGTCCGCAAGTATCTTTAACTCTTCAAAGTTATTAATTCCCATAGTACATCTCCTCCTTCATAGCAGTATTCTTCAGCTCAGTATCCTTCTTAAGATTCTTCAGAGTACCAGTCTCATCTGGTGCAGCATCAACAGCATTAAGGGAATTATTTTCATCATTTTTTATATTCCTAATAAGTTTTACAGCCGAATCCGGACTAATTTTCCCGTATACTTTGCCATTGATGGTAATAACCGGCGCCAGCCCGCACGCCCCAAGACAAGATACTGTCTCTACAGTAAACATGAGATCATCGGTTGTATGTTTCCGGTCATTTAGATGCAATTCTTTCCGTAAAGCTTCAAGAACAGGTATGGACTTTTTTACATGGCAGGCAGTCCCGTCACAGATTTTTATAATATATTTGCCTTTTGGGCTCAGTGAAAAATTTTCATAGAATGTAGCTACACTGAAAACCTTTGAAGGACTAATGTTCATTGAATCTGATACATATTCCAGAGCATCTTCAGACAAATAGTTAAATTCATTCTGAATATCATGAAGAACAGATATTAACGATGATTGCCTGCAACCATGTTTATTAATAATTTCATCTATTTTAGTTGTCCTTGCAGAAGCAAACCTTTTCATAATTATATGTCCCTCCAAAAAAGAATATTTAATTTGTACTTAATATGTAGCATTTACTACAATATGCCATACGAAAGCAATAGCACGTTGCACATTGTATATTGTATACACTAAAATGCACATTGTTATTTATTTAACAAATCCGTATATATAATATAATGCTAAAAGAATATTATCAAGTAATTAATAAAAGGACTTTTTTTCTTAATTTCGGGGACATATTATTATATACGGTAAAATAATTTAATCTGAATAATGTTTATATCAGAATCTTTTTGTGTTATATTATTATTGGGTCAATTGACCCCGGGTGGATGCATGTCAAAAAATATAAATAAAGGATGATTTGTATAGTAGTGAAAGATAATATGGACCAGGAACATCAAAACAGAAACGGGAAAAACGCTTATCAAGAACGAGTTAGTGGGATGATTGATGGAACCATTGAAAATGCTAATATAAATACTATTGATGTTAAGGGTAATGGAGCCAGCAATGAAAGAGCCATATTAATAGGTCTTGAAACCAGCAGTGGATATAGTGGATACAGCGGATATGGAGAAGGAAGAATAATCGGCGGTAGGACAGAAGAGGAAAGGTCACTGGACGAATTAGAAGAGCTGGCACATACTGCCGGGGTTACTGTTGTAGGTAAAATGCTGCAAAAAAGACCTGTCAGAGATTCTGCCCATTATATTGGCAGCGGTAAATTAGAAGAATTAGGTATGTTTTGTAACAATATGGACGCAGGTACAGCTATTTTTGATGATGAGCTTTCCGGAGCTCAAATCCGAAATATTGAAGAGGCTATAGGTGTTAAGGTAATTGACAGGACCACACTCATTCTTGACATATTCGCGCAAAGGGCTCATTCAAGAGAAGGGAAAATACAAGTTGAGCTTGCCCAGTTAAAGTATAGACTTCCCAGACTAACAGGCATGGGGGGACAGCTGTCAAGACTCGGGGGCGGCATTGGTACAAGAGGGCCTGGAGAGAAAAAACTTGAAACAGACAGAAGACATATTAGAAGGAGAATAAACTATCTTGAGACTGAACTTAAGGAAGTAAGGAAACAAAGGGAACTTATCAGGGAAAATAGAAGAAGAAATGAATTTCCCACAGTAGCCCTGGTAGGTTATACTAATGCAGGGAAGTCAACTCTTCTGAATAAACTCTGTGGTGCTGATGTTTTTGTAGAAGACAAGCTATTTGCTACTCTTGATCCAACAACAAGGAAACTTGCATTTAGTGCGAACGTTTTCGGACAAACCGGTCAAAGCAATGATGATGACAACACTTTGACTGATGTGGAAAGAGATATTCTCCTGATTGACACTGTAGGATTTATACGAAAGCTGCCTACAGAATTAATAGAGGCTTTTAAATCAACCTTGGAGGAAGCCGTTTATGCTGATGCGTTAATTCATGTTGTTGACGCGACTGACGAGGAATATGAGGAGCATATTAAGGTTGTTAATGAAATTCTGCATAGCCTTGGAGCTGAAAACAAGCCTGTGATTCTTGCGCTAAATAAAATTGATTTATTTGATGCAAATAAAGTAAATGAGGCAAATGAAGGGAATGAAAGAATCCCGGAAAGAATCCCGATAAAAAGTGCTTATGGAGATTTGTATAGTGAAGTATGTGAAATCTCTGCTATAACAGGCCATGGCCTGGACGACCTTGTTAAAAGTATTGAAGGAATTCTTTCCGTGAATAAAGTTGAGTTAAACCTGATGGTGCCATATAACGAGGGATGGGTTTTGCCTTATATTTACGAAAACGGGAGGATATTGGAAAAAGACTTTGCCGATAAAGGAATTAAGGCTAAAGTAGTAATTGAAAATTCGAAAGCTTATAAAATAATGAAGTATGCTGAAATAAATACTATTTCATAAAGATTACAATTATTCTTGAAATGTTGATTAAAAACCCTTTTTTGGTTATTATAATAATAGAGGATATTTTTAGTAGGATATTTAAAGCAGGATAGTTTTATTAAAACATTATCCAATAATAAAGAGCCGGAAAGGGGTTTTTGCTATGCTTGTTAAAAACTGCGCAGGTGCTTTAGTCTTTTGGGATGAAAAAGTCTTCCTTCTCAAAAGTGAGAGAGGGGAGTGGGTTTTTCCAAAGACTGCAATAAGAATGGATGAACTACCTGGTGAAGCTGCTTTAAGAGCAGTTGGAGAAAATGCCGGAATAGCGGCAGAAATAATATCGACTGCAGGTCATGCAAGTTTTGAAATATCTTCAGAAACACATCATAAACCAATCTATAATAAAATTATCTGGTATGTAATGATATCACAGGATCAAGAATATTTAATCAACGAAGAAAAAGGGTTCACGGATGGTGGTTACTTCTCAACAAAAGAAGCTATGGGGCTTTTAACACACAATCATAATAAAGCAATGCTTAATTTATTATCCAGGCATATCTTAGAAAATGCTTCAGAGTATGCTTCAGAAAATAATTTAGAAAATGCCTCAAAACATATTTCCCAGCATGTTTCAGAGTACATTCCAGAACCAGCCATGGTGTGAGGGGATGCTGAAACAATACAAAACTATTTTAAGCCATGCTTCAGCCGAAATAGAGGAGAAAAAATCAAGGTTTATAGCTAATGTAAAACCAGTTACATGTGAAGAAGAAGCAGTTGAATTTATTAATGAGATAAAATCAAAATACTGGGATGCCAGTCATAATGTTTATGCATATTATATTAATGGTGATAATATTATTCAGAGGTTCAGTGATGATGGGGAGCCTTCTGGGACTGCGGGACTTCCTGTGCTTGAAGTGATAAAGAGAATGGATCTTCAGGACCTGGTAGTGGTTATAACAAGATATTTTGGCGGCACTTTGCTGGGGGCAGCAGGACTTGTGAGGGCATATGGCAGGAGCGCATCTTCGGGTGTTGAAACTGCCGGAATAATAACAAAAAGATTGTGTGTGTCAATTAGTATAATAATGGGATATCCTGTATTCGGCAAGGTACAGAATCAGGTCATTAATTATGGCTATAATATAAGAAATATTGAATATACTCAAGATGTGGAAATGGTAGTATTGGTTCCGGTTGATGATGTTGAAATGTTTATAGAATTTGTTAATGAAGTAACTAATGGAGAAGCACTGATCGAGATTGGGGAAAAAGAGTATGTATCGTGGCAGAGTGATGGTTAATATGAATGAATTTATAACAGATTTGTTTTCTGTTGATTTACTTATTCAGGAAAATTCACATATTTTTGTTGCCAATATATTCAGTTTTTATAACACATTGTTTTTTATGGTGGCCGATGCCCATAAGCAGGGTGTCCTTGAACCCTTCCCCATATCTGATAATATTCAAAGAGACATAAAAATAGAAGAGCTTTTAAGGCATGTTTTGGCGTTCCTCCTTCTGAATATGCAAGGAAATATATTGTACTTCCATAAGAAAGATATGGTATGTTCCAATTTGTTTATATAATACGTTGCGATATGAATTATTCATGATAATTTCGTGAAGGAACATATATCCAATTATAAAAATCTTGTGAATGAGTTTTGGCAGAGTGTAGGATTATAAAAATTCTGTGCCAACGAAAGCCCGAACGGGGGGTGCTTGACAGCAAAATTTCCTTTGATAGTATAAAAATATCCTGTTAGGAAACATAAAACTGAACTATCATATTCAAGTTACAATATGATAGTTATAAGAATGTTATAGGGATAAAGGAGGAATTAGTTTTGATGAGCAGATTGGAAAAAATTAAAGATTTGATCATATACAAGGATGGGCATTACAACACTTTCCCAAATGTAATAAGGAGAAGTGACGGGACTCTTATGGTGGGTTTCAGGCAAGCTACCGACCGTCAAAAAAAATTTATTGCCGGGATTAATAAAAATTTTGGCAAGGTTACCCATATAGACTCTACTTCAAAAGCAGTATATGTAACATCAAAAGATGAAGGTGCCACATGGGAGCAAAAAGTAAATATTATATATGATGATTTTGTATATGGAGTGCAAGATCCCTGCCTGAACCAATTAGCAGACGGAACAATATTCACCACATTTTTCATGTGGAAAATATTCAAAAAGAAAGATATTAAAGAAATTCTACCTTCTGATAGAATTATTGATGATAAATATATTGCAAGAATGGATGATGCTTATTCAATAAGGTCATTTGATGGAGGAAACACATGGGATGAACCAGTACCAATACAATATCCCGGGAAACATTATATATGTGTAAGGGGTAATATTGCGGTTCTGGATGATGGTGCCATAGTATTACCTGTATATGGAGATAATATAGCAGGTGAAACCAGCAAAGTTGTACTTTTAAAGACATATGATAAAGGCAGAAGCTGGGAGAAACTTTCAGTCATCCCGCAAGTGGAAGGCTATGGCTATTATGAACCGAACATATTTAAGACTGAATCAGGAAAACTTGTTGCTTTTATCAGAACTCACAAAATCGGGGGTAAAAGTGTTTATGAGCCTGATAGTGTAAAAATGACTCCGTTAATAACCTGTGAGTCTTTTGATGACGGTAAAACATGGACCCAACCTGCCACAAGGGAAATTTATTCGCCCAGTCCTTTTCATCCATTAAGACTAAAAAGCGGTAATGTTATTTTAACCTATGGATATAGATATAAGCTTTATGGCTTAAGAGCAATTTTACTAAACGCTGAATGCAATAATTTTGATGAAGCCGAGGAAGTTATTTTAAGGGATGACGGACTTGGGACTGATATAGGTTACACATGTTCAGTATTGTTAAATAATGGAGATGTGCTGATTACATATTATTACTTTGATGAAGAAAACGGATACAGATATATTGCGGGTACTATTTGCAGAGAAGTACCGAGCTCTATTTAGAAGGGTAAACCCTCTTCCATATAAGGATGTATACATTATTGTTGATGGAATCAAAGGTAAAGGTCAATACATAGAGACTTATATGGCATGGGGTGTTGATAACAATGGATGGTGGGGAGAAGGTGAAATTAAGTTCTACATAGATGGAGATGATGAGTTCCCTACAATAGAAGAATATATAATTAATAGTACATGCAACTATGTTTGATTATATTAAGAGCGGTGATAAAAATGCTTAAAGAATTGAAAAAAGCTGTATATGAGGCAAATCTTGAACTTGTGAAAAAAGAGCTTGTTATTTATACATGGGGTAATGCCAGCGGCATATGCAGAGAAAAAGGACTTGTAGTAATAAAGCCAAGCGGAGTTGACTATGATGCTCTTACCCCTGAAGATCTTGTGGTGCTTGACCTTGATGGCAATATTATAGAAGGTAAACTTAAACAATCATCAGATACACCTACCCATTTAGTATTATATAAAGAATTTACCCAAATTGGAGGGATTGTACATACTCATTCGCCATGGGCAACAATATTTGCTCAGGCAGGCTTATCCATACCACCTCTTGGAACTACACATGCAGACTACTTCTATGGGGAAGTACCATGTACCAGAAAAATGTTTGAAAAAGAAATCAATGGAGATTATGAAAAAGAAACCGGTAATGTTATTGTAGAAACTTACAAGGATAGAAATATTAATTCTGATTTTGTTCCTGGGGTCCTGGTTAACGAGCATGGTCCATTCTGTTGGGGAAAGAATCCCGAAGAATCAGTTTACCATGCGGTGGTTATGGAAGAAATTGCAATGATGGCATTTAATACTTTATCCCTGCGGCATATGGCAGCGGACGGGAAAACAGGTGGGAAAACATCTGATGATTCTTCAGGAGTTTTCCAACCAATGTCACCGGCACTTCTTAATAAGCATTTTTCGAGAAAACACGGGAAGAATTCCTACTATGGACAGAGATAGGAAGAAAGCTTCATCAAAGCTTATATAAACAACTCCCAGGTTTCTTTTGTTAAGAAAAGAAAGCCATAAACCATAAATGTATAGCCATTTAGTTATATATAAATATAAAAAGTTATATTA
>DAOSDD010000201.1:0-8247 GCA_035362115.1 Clostridiales bacterium
TTTTATGAGTTCGATTTTGCCCGGAGCTGAATTTAAAGGCTCTAAGCGGCGTAACGTCAGCTCCTGGTAAATATTTCTTCACTTTTAAAAAATGCACCCTATAATACCATTCATCATTACAACGTTCTGCACTTATTAATGATCAATCTTATATACCTATTGTTCTATTTGTTTCCCTAAAAATCCTGCAGCAGATTCAACAAGTTTCTCTTCGACCACTCCCATGTATGCATCAGGATCTGTTGAAAGAAATATTACGGCACCTATTGGATCCCCTTCTGAAATAATAGGTTTTACTATCTGGGATGTATACTGTCTTTCTCCATTTTCATCAGCAGTAATCTTTATAGTTTGTTCTTCCGGAGATTTCACAATAACCGTGGATTTGTCAGTAATTACCTTTTCAAGATCCTTGCTTAAAGACTTATCTACGAAGTCTTTCTTTGAAGCGCCTGAAACAGCAATTATTGAGTCCTTGTCAGTTATGCATGCTATATGACCGCTGGTCTTGTGGAGAGACTCTGCATATTGGGTCGCAAACTCACCTAATTCACCTATGGGTGAATACTTCTTTAGTATAATCTCTCCTTCTCTATCTGTAAATATCTCCAGAGGGTCTCCTTCATGGATCCTCAGTGTCCTTCTTATTTCTTTAGGTATAACAACTCTTCCAAGGTCATCGATCCTTCTTACTATACCTGTAGCCTTCAATGCAACTACCTCCTCCAAAAACTTATTTTTGATTACGTTTTTAGTATTATTTTTTTGTTGGAGTTTTATACATTTTAGGTTAATTGTGAAAATATAAAAAGGATATCAATTTCGTAAAATAACCATTAAATACCTGCCATTAAATATTCATTTTATAGAGTTATAAACAGATTCATTTTTTACAACCCGGTATTTAGGATCCTTTTTCCATTCTTCCAACTTTTCTATATACTTTGCAACTTTTACTGCATTTGATTTAAACTCCCAATATTCCTTTGCACATCTTAAGCTTACAGGTTCCCCCTGAGAAAATTTTTCTTCAAGTTTAATTATGTGATACCCATAATCAGTTTTAGTTATGTCGATATTACCTGGTTCTAGTTTAAAAGCAGTCTCCTCAAATTCAGGCATCATATAACCACCCTCACTGAATATATAATCTCCGCCACGTTGAGCCGAACCCGAATCTTCAGAGTTTTCTGCAACAAGCTTAGCAAAGTCTTCTCCGTTTTTTGCCCTTTCAAATAATTCTTCCGCCTTCTTCTTGACTTCTTCGAGTTTGTCACCGGGTAGCTCTTTCTTTTCCTCAGTTTGCAAATCTACTGTAGCTATAAGTATATGCCGTACCCAAACTGCCTCCTGGCCATTTGGTCTATAGATTGTGTCTTTGAAGGTATCAGGAAACTTATTGTAGTACTCTTCAATTTCATCTTCATTTGCTTCAATTGACTCCATTTCTTTTTGCACCAGTTTATTCATTAGAAGATAATCTTTATAAATCTCTTTATACTCATCTAAACCTACCCCGTTAATTTCCCTGCATGCAGCATCAGCAGCCGACTTACTATTATACTGTGTAATTATCTCTTCTATGCCTTTTTCGATATTATCTATTTCGGCTTTATCCAGGGATATTTTCTGTTCCTTGGCTTTCATCAACTGAATTTTTAGTTCCCTTATATTCTCAAGGGCTTTCTTTTTTGCAATATCTATGGCCTTTTCCCCACCAGTAATGGTAGTATCCCAGAATGTTCCAGGGTCGGGATTTCCTGCAATATTCAGCATATTGCTTTTTTCCTGCTCCAGGAAAAACCTGTATTCATCAATTTTTATTTTCACTTTTCCTACAGAAGCCACATAACTTTTTGAAAAGGCAGAAAAACCTGCCACCGCTGCAACTGTAACTATTATTACAGCAATTCCGACAACTGCAAATAATGTGTATTTACTACTATTACCTGCTTTTGTTTTATTTCCTGTTTCTTCGCTTTTTTTAACCATTCCCTTACTCAAATATATCTCTCCTCTTAATAATCATGATAACCATGCTCGTTTTATTATACATCAACTGCTCACTTTACTTCAAAGCTTTTTATATCATGTAACATAATCTTAATATTTTCAAGGAACTTTTCTCTATTATTTCCAGTAATTCTATACATAAGATACGGACTGGCACCTGCGTTATACAACATCTGCTTTTTATATTTGGCGGTAAGTTTACCAATAGTTTCAATACTTATGCTTTTTTCGTCCTTGACATGAAAAATTACAGAATCCCCTTTTTCAGATATGGATATAAAGTTAAGATCCCTTGCCAGAGTTTTTATATGGGCGATTTGTATAAGGTTTTCAACAGAATCGGGTAAATCTCCATAACGGTCAAGTAACTCATCCCGTATATCTATAACATCCTTCTCATCTTGTATGGATGCAATTTTTTTATACATTTCTATTTTCTGAATTTCAGTATTTATATACTTATCATCTATATAAGCATTAACTTTAAGGTCAATGGTAACTTCAATATCCTTGTGAGAAGGCACTTCTCCCTTCAGCTCTGTTATTGCTTCCTCAAGCAACCTGCAGTACATTTCATAACCTACGGATTCAATATGGCCATGTTGTTCAGAACCTAATAGATTACCCGCTCCCCTGATTTCCAAGTCTCTCATTGCAATCTTAAATCCTGAACCAAACTCTGTAAATTCTTTTATAGTCTGAAGTCTCTTTTCAGCAATTTCAGTTAGAACTCTATCTTTTTTATAAGTTATATAAGCATATGCCAGCCTATTCGACCGTCCCACCCTTCCCCTAAGTTGGTATAATTGAGCTAGTCCCATTTTGTCCGCATCCTCAACAATTATGGTATTTACATTAGGCATATCAAGTCCGGACTCAATTATAGTAGTGCAGACAAGTACATCAAATTCCCTATTTATAAAAGCAAGCATTACATCTTCCAGCCTTCTTTCTTCCATTTGCCCATGGGCAATTGCTACCCTGGCATCAGGAACCAATGCCTGTATTTGAAAACCTTTAATATCAATAGTCCTTACATGATTATACAGGTAAAATACCTGCCCGCCTCTACCCAATTCCCTGTTAATAGAATCTTTTATTATTTCATTATCATATTCCATTACATAAGTCTGTACAGGATAGCGGTCTTCAGGAGGCTCTTCTATAACACTTATGTCCCTAACGCCAATAAGAGACATGTGAAGGGTTCTTGGTATAGGAGTAGCTGTTAGAGTGAGGACATCAACATCAGGCCTTATATTCTTAATTCTCTCCTTATGCACAACTCCGAAGCGCTGCTCCTCATCAACTATTAACAAACCTAGATTGCTAAACTGTATATCTTTTTGCAACAACCTGTGAGTACCTATCAATATATCAATATGTCCCCTCTTTAAGTCTTTTAGTATCTTGTTTTGCTCTGATCTTGTCCTGAATCTGCTTATCATTTCTACAGCAACAGGAAAATCTTTAAGCCTTTCTTTAAAATTATTATAATGCTGCTGAGCTAATACTGTAGTAGGTACTAGAAATGCAACCTGTTTACCGTCCATAACAGATTTAAATAGTGCCCTTAAAGCTACCTCAGTCTTTCCATATCCAACATCACCACATAAAAGCCTATCCATAGGTTTATCAGATTCCATATCTACTTTAATTTCTTCTATACATTTCAACTGGTCTTCAGTCTCTTCATAAGGAAATAAATCTTCAAACTGCTTCTGCCATACTGTGTCCTTTGAAAAAACAAAACCTTTTACTGCTCTCCTTTGTGCGTATAACTTAATTAACTGTTCCGCTAATTCTTTTAATGATTCCTTTACCTTTTTCTTTGTTTTTATCCAATCGCTTCCGCCCAGTTTACTTAATTTGGGGGCTTTCCCTTCGGCTCCTATGTATTTCTGAATAGTATCCAGCTGACTTGTAGGTATATAGAGAAAATCTCCCTGCTGGTACCTTATCTTGAGATAATCCCTTTTAATATTGTCTACAATAAGTTTCTCTATTCCAATATATTGACCTATACCATTAGTTTGATGTACTACATAATCTCCAGGATTCAGGTCTGTAAAAAGGCTGACTTTTACTCCTTTTGTCTTCTTGGCAACTTTTCTGGCCTTCCTGTCAAAACCAAATACCTCTCTTCCACTTACCACAACCAAACCTATTGAAGGATATTCAAAACCTTTATTAAGACTGCCACGGGCAATAATCACTTTCCCAGGCAATAATTCCATATTTATTTCTTCCATGTATAGTGCTTCAATACCATTGGAAATCAGTTCATCACGGAGTTTTTCCCCTCGCGCCTTGATACCTGCCAATATTACAATTCTGTTGTTTTTTTGTTTCCAGCCAGCTATATCATTTGCAAGCATATCCATAAATCCATGGTATGAGTTCATTTGCCTGGATAAAATGTTATAGCTCTCAAATTTCCCGGTTTTATCAAACCCGCCATATTCCCCTGAAATAACAGTGCTTATATAAACATTCTGCTTTTTCTTCAATCTCCTGGATATATCTTCATAATCATGGTATATATCAATATTTCCAGGTAGAATTCTGCCTTTTTCCAGCAATCCTTTACAAAACTCATGATGTTCTAAAAGCAAATTATCCATCCTTTGGTTAATACGGCTGGCTTCATCCAGAAAAACAATAATATTATCTTCCATATAATCTGAAATATGGCCTGGTTCCTTCAGAATATATGGTATATAGCGATCTGCTCCAGGAAAGTAGGAGCTTACTTCAAATCGTTCAATATCCCGCTTTATGTTTGCCTTAATGTGTTTTACAAAATCTGAATCTTCCTTATTCTTCAGATTTTTTATATATTTATCCAGATCCTCTTTTATATTTCCGGCTATTCCTTCTTTTTTATCACCGAAGCAAATTATTTCTCTTGCAGGTAAGACTCTAACTTTTTCCAATTTATCTATGGAGCGCTGGGATAAAGCATCAAAGACTCTGATAGAATCTATTTCGTCATCAAACATTTCTATCCTGAAAGGGTCTTCCCTGTCCACTGAAAAAATGTCCAGTATCCCGCCTCTCGCAGCAAATTGTCCTTTTCCCTCTACTGTATCGGTCCTTTCATAGCCAATATTGATAAGTTTTTCTGTTGCTTTCCCCAGGTCCTCCCTTGAACCGCATTCAAAAGATAATATGTTCTCACAAAAAAGCTGCCTAGGTGTTATTTTATGGGAAATGGCCTCAATAGATGCGACAATGAATTGATACTTTTCCTCCAACATTTTGTCAAGTATCGTTATTCTCCGGAAAATTTCATCATTGCTTTTAGCTTCTACATTATAATATATAATTTCTTTTGTTGGGTATAAGAGAACCTGTTCTCCAAGAAAAAATGAAAGATCTTCATACATGCGTCTTGCCTGAATTTCGTTAAAAGTAATGAATAGTCCCCTGCGGTTAAGATGCCTGCAGACAGCATAAGCAAAATGGGCCTTTTGAGAATCAGAAGGCCCCACTATACTTACAGGATTTGTAGAATCCTCAATAGATTCCAATATTTTATTATATTCTTTAAGTTCAAAAAGAGGCTCAATTAAATAATTCATATTTATATCTTGGGCGTGGAGACTCTTGGCTTAAATCGTGAGAGGAAACGCTCATCCTCCTTATCCTTTGTAATTGAATATTATCATTCTTACTTAACCGTTAAATTTAGTCATTGCTTCATCAACACCTGATTTTATAACAGTAACTACAGCTTCTGCGGCTTTTAAAACACCGTGGTTAATAACATCTCTTTCATCTTTAGTGAACTTGCTCAGCACATATTTAATAATATCCATATGCTCCGGAGCTTTATCTATCCCTATTCTTACCCTTGGAAAGCAATCTCGCTGCAAATGATAAATAACCGACTTCATTCCGTTGTGAGTTCCGGCACTTCCGCCCCGCCGTATTCTAATCTTCCCAAGGGGTAAATCCACATCATCATATATTAATATAAGACTTTCCATTGGAGTTTTATACCACTCAACTATATCTCTTATACTTTCCCCACTGGCATTCATATATGTCTGGGGTTTTACAAGCAAAACTCTTTTATCTTCTATGAAGCCATCTCCAATAAGAGCCTTATGCTTAAGCTGCCTTATATTTATACCATATTGTTTAGACAATATATCGATAGTATCGAAACCAACATTATGCCTGGTATTCCGATATTTTAATCCCGGATTACCCAGTCCTGCCAGTATATGATAGCCTTCCAAGCAATCTGCTCCTTCCCGATTTACACTCTCCTTTTATTCTACCGCTCCGGCTTACATTCTCCTTTTATTCTACCGCATAAACCCAAGTTTGAGTATTACTACCGCAGCGCAGGCTTACTCATTTGCAGCTATACACTGCGGTATAACGCTACGTAAACAAGGAACTTATAGAAATATCCCCATAAATTCTTTCAATAGCTTCTGCGAATATAGGAGCTACGGAAATCGATACTATTTTATCTATACTTTTCTCCTGGGTCAAGGGTATTGTACTTAACACCACAAGTTCTTTTATCGGCGACTTTTTTATTCTTTCAACTGCAGGACCCGATAGCACTCCATGAGTACCACAAGCATATACTTCTTTTGCTCCTAATTTGGCTAATGCTTCCGCAGAATTAACAATGGTCCCGGCAGTATCAATCAAGTCATCTATAAGTATGGCCCTCTTATTTGAAACATCACCGATTATGGTCATAACCTCACTTACGTTCGCCTTAGGCCTTCTTTTATCTACAATTGCAATAGGAGCATCAAGACATTCGGCAAGTTTTCTCGCTCTGCTTACGCTTCCCACATCTGGAGATACTATTACCAAATCATCCAATCCACTGAACTTCTCTTTAAAGTACTCTGCTAATATTGGCACTCCCAGAAGATGATCTACCGGGATATCAAAAAAGCCCTGCAGTTGTGGTACATGCAGATCCATAGTCAATACCCTGTCGGCTCCGGCAACTGTAATAAGGTTAGCTACCAGTTTGGCTGATATGGGATCCCTTGCCTTTGCCTTTCTGTCCTGCCTTGCATATCCAAAGTACGGTATAACTGCCGTAATTCTACCAGCCGAGGCTCTTTTAAGAGCATCAACCATTATAAGAAGTTCCATGAGGTTATCATTTACCGGATAGCATGTAGATTGGATAACAAATACATCTGAGCCCCTTACCACTTCCCCAATATTAACCTCTATTTCTCCATCGCTAAACTTTCCTACAGTGGCAATTCCCACAGGAAGCCCTATTTTTTCAGCAATTTCCTCTGCTAATGTCCTATGTGAGTTTCCTGAAAAGATTTTTATATCCTTGCCATGTAAATTCATTTTGCACCCTTCTTTCATTAGTTTTCTTCAATTTTGTCAGTTTTCATTGTTTTTGACTCTACTATACCATTATTTTTTCTTCTATTCTTTATCATTTTTTTCTTTTTGTTGTTCTTTTCTCTCCATATTCTTTTTTTTTACCCAATCCTCTTTTATTACCTGCCTTTCTCTCGCAATTGCAAGAGAATATTCCGGGACCTCATCAGTAATTGTTGAACCTGCAGCTATATAAGAATTATCTTTTACTTCCACAGGAGCTATAAGATTCACAT
The DNA here is from genome assembly GCA_035362115.1 of Clostridiales bacterium. Taxonomy (GTDB): domain Bacteria; phylum Bacillota; class Clostridia; order Acetivibrionales; family DUMC01; genus DUMC01. The sequence goes on from DAOSDD010000201.1 coordinate 7,635, forward strand.
TACAACCCACAAAAGCATTGTCTCCAATAACTGTTCTGTTCTTTTCCTTTCCATTGTAATTTACTGTAATAACCCCACAGGCTATATTAGTATTCCTTCCAACAGTAGTATCACCTATATAAGAAAGATGGGGTATCTTTGTTTTGTCTCCGATATTTGATTTCTTCAACTCAACGAAATCCCCAACTTTTACGTTCCTGCCTATCCTGTTACCCGGCCTTATATATGCGAAAGGCCCTACGGAGGTTTTATCTCCAATAGTGCTTTCTATTATGACAGTATTTATAATCTCTACTTCATCACCTATAGTAGTAGAAGTAATTCTACTACTTGGGCCAATTATACATTCCTCACCAATTTCAGTACTGCCTTCAATTATTGTTCCCGGATAAATAACCGTATCCATGCCTATTTTTACTCCATCATCTATAAATGTAGAGTTTGGATCAATAATTGTAACCCCATTCTTCATATGGTATTCAAGAATTCTCCTTTTCATCACTTCCGATGCCTGGTACAATTGAATCCTATCATTAACTCCAAGTATCTCCATAGGATTTTTAACCTCACAGGAGCATACCTTTCATCCCTTTTTCAAAAGTATCCCCATTGT
>DAOSDD010000202.1:0-8218 GCA_035362115.1 Clostridiales bacterium
GCCAGGTCTATCATATGTACCCCCAGGTCTATCAAAGGACCTCCTCCCGATTGGGCTTTAGTTGTAAACCATCCTCCCTTTCCGGGTATTCCGCGCCTTCTTATCCATCCACATTTTGCTGCATATATTTCGCCTAGATTTCCATCTTCTATGTACTTTTTCAAATATTGTGCAAAATCCGCAAACCGGTTATTTCTCATTACCATAAGCATCTTACCGGATTTTTCACTGGCTTCTTTCATTTTTAATGCTTCTTCCGGACTAATGGCATCAGGTTTTTCACAGAAAACATGCTTTCCTTTTTCCATAGCCTTTACAGCAATTTTAGAATGAAGATAATTTGGTGTGCAAATATCAATAATATCAATTTCATCCATAGCAAGCATATCTTCGTAATTTTCAAATACATGCTTTATATGGTATTGCTCCGCCGCTTCCTGTGCCCTTTGCAATCTTATATCACATAATGCAATTACTTCCGTATTCGGGTTTTGGCTCCACCCTGTAAGGTGTACACCCTTGCCAATACCCCCAATACCCACAATCCCTACTTTTAGCCTTTTCATAATATAACCCCCTTAATGATTTCTAGATAGCTTAAGATTTGCACCCAACCTTGTTCTTATATATTAAATGCTCAAAATAATAAGCCAACGCCATAGTTGGTTTGATTCCTGCGTTATCGTTCAAAGGCACAGGAAACACCCTGTCCGGATATGTACAGGAAGCCACAATTAACTCTATGTCATTTGTATCTACAATTGCAATAGTAGGGATACCTGACCGGATAGCAGCACCTGCCATTCCATGATCTGCAATCACCAAATCTGGGCGGACCTTTTCCTTTAGTAAAATTTCATACAATCTGCAATCATCATGAGTATGCTTAACTTCAGTAGTTTTGAAAACCATTGTAACACCGCATATACTTCCCAGCCATTGGTTGTGCTTGGTAGATGGAATAGAGTATATGGATGGGTTATAAAGGTGAGCTCCCTCATTCACCAGACACTTTCCTATATAGGTATAAGCAGGAGGAAGCGATTCCGGATGTCCGGTTGCCATTAGAATAGTACCTGACTCCCGGGCTATCTTACCCGCAATATTTACAGCAGGAAGTATTCCGTTTTTAAAAGCATCGATGGATACCCAATCCTGCCCTTCCAGATATTCTGGTTCATTCGAAATTCCACATACTCTGATAACCTTATCCAAGATTTCCTGACGTTTCAAAATAGGCAGGTTCAATCTATATTGTCCATCTTCCCCACATTGCTGCTTTTCAACGAACTTTGCAATTTTCCCCAGAATATTCTCTCTGGAATGAGCCCCTGGCGGGCCTATCAGACGTGAAGCCAAAATATATTGATCCCAATTTTCTATATTTTTCTTTTCATTTACCGAACAACCTATTTCTTTTATCATTAAATTGGGCAGGATAAGTTTATAAATCATTTCAATTTTATTTTCGAAATACTTTCTTATAAATTTCACCCTTATTCCACCCCCTCAGCAAGCCCTGAAAACTTTAAAGCTCGTTGTCTGTAAGATTTAGGTTGTATATGTAAGGTATTATACTTTTATCTATCTCACTATCCGTATTATGCTTTATATCATCTTACTTTATTACCATATCATATTATGTTTGCTATGTCAATATTAATTATTAAAACACTGTTTCAGGATCCCAATCCCATTTTAAGTCTTTTCTAAACCATGAATATACTTTCCCATCCTCAGCTCCACATACAATATCCAGTTCATCATCTCCATCTAAATCAACACACCAGGGTGAGCATTTATGGTGATCAAGATCGATGAAAGAGCCATCTTTTAGAGTAATTAACCTGGGTCTTTCAAATATGGGGGTAATATTAGTACCAACATTTTTGAGCCACATCAACGTTGCTATTTTAGGAAAATGTAGGTTAAATAGTTTTGTTATACTTCTCATTGTACCTGCTATTAAATCTGTCCTGCCGTCATTGTCCCAATCACATGCAGAAAGCACCACACGGCCTGTATGACCGCAAGAACCTGATGCTTTAATTGCAGTTCCGTCAGCATATCTTAGTATTTTACCTTCTTCAACTGATAGTGGGTCTTGCCTTAATGATTCTACTTGTTTACCTTTATGAAAGAATTGAAGTAATCCGTCTATAGTTGCTATAACAATTGTATCCTTATCCCATATTGCAGGACGGCTCCGCCAGGCATTTTTCAGCGGCTTGCCATATAACATAAATGGTAAAGGCTTTTTAAAAAGAGGTTTCTCTTTTGATCCAATATTTTTATAAAATAGATACTCCCCTTTTATATCATTTGTAATAATATCCAATAACCCATCACCATCCCAGTCATAAACTACAGGGTTTGTGTAGCCCCATCTTGACTCATTAGGTCCCTGGATTGAGCCTTGGGAACCAGCTTGATGGTGTATTTCCTCTCCATCTACAATTAATTTCCTTCCTGATTTAAAATTAAAAATGTTCTTCTTGCTTGACATATTTTCATAATACCAAATATACCCTGAAGAATCTCCAACAATAATATCCAAGTCCCCATCCCCATCAAGGTCAACCATGCATGGTACGGATAAGGTTTCTCCCCTCACATATCCTCCCCATGTTTTTAAAGGTTTCTGTTCCTCCCACTTTCCATCTTTAAAATCAATCCATAATACAACACCTGGATTACCTGTAACCAAAAATTCAGGTTCCTTATCCTTATCTAAATCACAAATACACAGGGAAGTTTGGAAGTAACCTCTTTTAAGAGGGCTACACTCCATTTTTATCGGTTTTCCTGCAACATTGCCATCTATAAGCTTTAAACAATACATGCGGTCAATATCTTTACGGATTACCAATTCAGCCACCCCGTCTTTATCAACATCCAGGAAAGCAGCATCAACATATGAGTCAAATGCTTCAAAAGAATATATAAGTTCAGGAGCTCCATAACACAGAGTTTCATCGGTCCCATTATTTCTTAAGATATATATGTTTTTGGTAACAGGTTTACCTTTCCAGGTACCATCTTTATTATATCCCCTTCCAAAGCCAACATCTGGATGTTCATCCCCATGTTCCCACCCGGATATTCCACCAGGCCAGTAAATGTTATTAGGTTTCGATGTGGTAATGATAAGGTCGGTATTATTTCCTGTAAAAAGGCCTGCTGTGTTAATAGAACCTATACTTTCTGTTTTAATTGCTTCATCCAATGATAAACCTTTTACCTTTATTGGTTCAGCTTCCGTCACGAATTGCGGTTTTTCTGTTGTTCCAGTATTTTTGTATAGTTTTAGCCATCCAGGGTATTTTTCAATATTGACATATCCATTAATTTTCCTTGGATGTTTTCCATATGTTAAAATATTAAACCTGTTTTTACTGATTGTTTGAAGAGGAATAGCATTCCAACCTGTCAACCCTTCCAGTTTTATTGGTAAATTATACACTGGAATATTATCATTGCGGATTATATCCTCTTTATATAAATATACACCACATCCTAAATAATTAGGATGTAAGGTATATAGAATATCCCTTCCTCCATTCCCGTGCCAATCCAGCATGAAAGCAGAAGCGGATAATCCGTGTCCCATTTCACACATCTCAGATTCGTTGACCATTATTGGTTTCCCTGTTTGCATTTAATCCTCCTTTTTTACCCTGCACTAAGTACTTACTCAATCACCATGTGCCAAAATGATATTCTCTCACGTCTCCAGGTATATGTAATAAAAACCTCGTTGCCTTTAGCAATAATTGCAGGATATGAGAACTCTCCAGGTTCATTTTCAAGTGTAAATATATTTTCCCATATCTGCCCATTATCACAAGACACATATATAACTAAAGGAGTTCTTGGTCCCCAGTCTTTACCTACAGGATTGCATACAAGCACTAATGTTCCATTGTCCAGCTTTACAATATCAATTCCGCTATTATTGTTGGGAAGACCTGCAGAATATACAGGTGACCAGGTTTTCCCCGAATCCCTGGAATCACTTCTTAATATCAATCCTTCACAACTTCTTAAAAGCATATGTACATTTCCTGGATCGGATTCCCATAATGTAGGTTGAATTACTCCCCTTCCTTTCACGACAAAATATTGCCCTGGTAATTCAGGCATGTTTTTTAAGTTTATTGTGGATTCATTATTATCAAAATACGGAGAATTATCCGAAGGATCACGTACTAAAGGAATAACCTTGCTTTTTGTCCAAGAAATACCTTCATCTGTTGAAATATCCACAAAGGCATTCCACGGACCTATTTCGCAGGAGCAAGGAGCAAGCCATGTACCATCTGCCAGAATTATTGGTTTGTTTTTAATGGGTCCCCGTCCTCCCCTGGCACCTTCCACGATTTCTTTAGGTTCGGACCACTTTTTACCGCAATCTTTGGACATTGTTAATTTTGATTTCCAATCACGAATTTTGTGCCCGTCCTGATAAAAAAGAAGTATTGTACCATCGTTTCTTTTAAACAGTACAGGATTCCAATGTGGTATCCCTTCTATATCAGCAGCTTTAACAGGATAGGTCCAGCTGGTTTGTGTACGTCTTGAAAACCATATAGCTACATCATCAGCTCCTTCATGTGTCCCCCCGAACCATGCTGAAATCATTTCTCCTCCGGGAAGATATAGAATAGTAGACGCATGGCAGCTTTTATACGGTCTGTCATCTTCAAATATAAATTCTTTTTTAATCACTTTACATTCCATTTTCATTACCCCCAGTTAATATCAATTTAAATATGCATAATTTTGAATGTTGACTAGGCATTTAAAACATTTTCAGGTTCTTTGCCATTAAAATAGTCAATTATAGCTTTTGCTGTTATCATGCTGACTTTATCTATTGTTTCATAAGTTTCAGCTGCTGTATGGGGTGTTGCAATAACATTTTCCAATTTTAATAATGGATTATTTATATCTACAGGCTCCTTTTCATATACATCAAGCCCTGCAGCTGCAATTTTACCCGACTTTAAGGCAGCATAAAGAGCTTTCTCATCAACAAGTGCTCCACGAGCAGTATTAATGAAAACTGCCCCCTCTTTCATCATCTGGAATTCTTTTTCACCCATAATATGATAGGTTTCTTTTAGGCTGGGAATATGAAGGCTTACAATATCACACTCCTCTAAAATGTTTTCAAAAGATACCAGGGATACCCCCAAATCTGCTGCTTTTTTAGCATCAGGATATTTATCATGTGCACATATTTCTACATTAAAACTCCTTAATTTTTGTGCGACTGATTGGGCTATATGTCCAAATCCTACTAATCCTACTTTTTTGCCTGACAGTTCGCGGCCTACAAATCTTTCCCAGTACCCTTTTCTGGTAGAACTATCAAGATTTGGTATGTCTCTTAAAACACTTAGCATAAGCCCTATTGTAAGTTCTGCGACTGCATTTGTTGAACCCCGGGCATTAGTTACAGTTATTCCATACTCTTTCGCCTTTACAATATCAATATTATCAACACCTATACCGAATCTTGAAATTATCTTAAGTTTTGGTGCAAGCACGAATATATTTTCATCCCATGCATCTACTCCTGCAATTACACCATCTACATCGCATATTACATTTTTTATCTCGTCAAATGTCAGCGGTCTGCCAAACATATTTTCAATAACTTCATGTCCGTTATGTTCAAGAAGTTCCTTAGCCTTTTTGCATTGGGTCGAATAATTTGTAGCCGTTACCAGTATTTTACACATTTATACCTGACACCTCCAATTTTTTGTTTTCCTCTTACTCTTCCGAAAGTAATCTTTCAAGTGCTTTAAAATACAGCCAATGCCCATAATCGTTGGGATGGTTGATATTGTTTAACAATAGACTCTCATGGCTTTTTCCGGCAACTAATTCTTCCATTCAAATTAACTGTACCCATTCTTCTTTTATAAATAAGACACTTTCTTTTATCATATTATATTCTTGCATGATGATTTTCCTCCTAACGCTTCTGCAGTTTGAACGACAATTCTACTTTGGTTATTCCTTAATCGTTCCAGTATTTTAATGCCATATCCAGAAAGATGTATTGTTCCAGTAATCTTTTCACCATTCAACACGTCAATATATTCAATACTACTTACATCAATGCTCTTTTCTTCATTTGCAAAATTCATAAGAAATATAAAATCTCTCTGTTCGTCGGTTCTCAGCTGTGCTGTTACCCCGTCCGGCAGTTCAACATCAATAGTCTTCAGAATTTTGAGTTCTTTTATAAGTTCGCTGTAAAAATCCACCAGGAAATCTCCATTGCTTTTAAAAGCTATATAATAAGCGCGCCCTTTCCCAAAATTATTCACAGTAAAAGCCGGCCTGCCTGCGTAAAAATCATCCTTATACAAGGCAAGTACTTTAGCCGTTTCTGCATGAATGAGTTCGCAAATACCTCTTATCTCGTATTCATTATTTAGCTCAAGCTCATTATCATTACACAGGACAGCACGGTTTAACTCGTTATCATACAGGGTATCTATCTCCTCTGCCCATATCCCTGTAACCTTTCTTAATGGACCTGGAAAACCTCCCAGGAAACATAGATCATTTTCATTCACTATACCGCTCCAATAAGTTGTAATAAGAGTGCCTCCATTTTCAACAAATTTCTCTATACGCTCTGCAACCCCCGGCCTAACCATATATAACATTGGTGCGATGAGTAGTTTGTAACTTGAGAAATCTGAGGTCATCTCTATTACATCTACAGGCACACCTTTCTCCCAAAATGCTTTATAATGCATTTGGCAGGTAAGCTCATAGTCTTTTCTATGGTTTCCAATAGCCATAATGTCATCTAGTGCCCACCTGTTCTCCCAGTCATAAATAATAGCTACATCAGGTCTTACCGTTGTTCCTACTATTTTATTCAACTTTTCAAGTGTTTTACCTACACCCGCTACATCCTTGAAAACTCTTGTATTCTCATGCCCACTGTGTCCCACTACAGCACCATGGAATTTTTCGAACCCACCTCTGCTTTTTCTCCATTGAAAATATTGTACAGTATCAGAACCATGGGCAACTGCCTGAATAGATGACAAAAGATGCATACCAGGCCTCTTAAGCTTTGAAATTCCATGGGTTAGGCTAGGAGTGCTCTCCATTAACATAAAAGGTTTTCCACCCTTTATACATCTGTTAATATCATGTATAAAAGCAGTTTTGCTTCCTACTTCCCAATCAGGCTGCCCGCTGTGCCACAAAGGATAGTTGTCCCATGCTACTACATCAACATATGGGGCAAATTCCCAATAGTTTAGATCAGAGTAGCTGCCCATAAAATTAGTCGTTACGGGTATATTAGGTGTTATTTCCTTTAAAGGTGCTATCTCATTTCTATAGAAATCAATGGTCTGATGAGTAGTAAAACGCTTCCAGTCAAGGTTATGTCCATGCACCGTTTTTGAACCATGGGGAGCCGGTGCTTCTATCTGGTTCCAGTTATTATAAGTGTGACCCCAAAATCCGGACCACCAGGCATGGTTTAGTTTATTAATATCATTGTCATATTTCTCTTTCAGCCATTGGCGGAAAGCAGCTTCACAAAGACCGCAATTACAGTATCCATGGTATTCATTTGATACATGCCATACTAAAAGTGCAGGATGATCCTTATATCTCTCGGCCAGCTTTTGATTTATCAGCCGAACCTTTTCACGATATACGGGAGAGGTATAACATTGATTCTGGCGTTCCCCAAAGAGTGCTCTTACTCTATTTGGCCTTATCTGAAGCACCTCAGGATATTTTTCTGCCATCCATGCAGGCCTTGAAGCACTGGGAGTAGAAAGAATAGCATATAAACCGTTATCTGCTAATTTACCCATTATTTCGTCTAACCATTCGAACTGGAACTGACCTTCTTCCGGTTCCAGACATGCCCATGAAAAAATGCCTACAGCCATTACATTACAGTGAGCCAGCTTCATAAGACGCATGTCTTCATCCCATATCTCTGGTGTGTCTTTCCATTGATCAGGATTGTAATCGGCTCCATGTATAAAATGTGGAAATTTTTCGTTTATAGGAGTATATTTTTTAACCATCATCTACACCCAAGTATTATCCTTTCTGCATTTTTGCAATATATTTTTTCCAGGACCTCCTTCTCAAGATATATACCGTATATTCTCCATCTTCCCTGTTTTGGTATAGAGCTTCCAGAATATTTAAAGTA
>DAOSDD010000203.1:0-8190 GCA_035362115.1 Clostridiales bacterium
AAGAATTGTAATTATTTTGTTCAAACACTGATTTTGCTCTTCCTTCGCTCAGATATGGGGAAACTCTCTAGCATAAAAGGAATGCCTGATACTTGAGAGAAGAGTTTCCCCTGCCCAACTACAGCACTTTCACTTATTCCCCTTACCAATATTTTCTTCAAATAAATTAAATGCACCCATGCTAATCATGTTCCTTAAAGCCTTCTCCCAGAACCTCCCTAACATCTGTCAAAATAATAAAAGCTATTGGGTCAACGCTTTTTACTATCTGCTTCAGTTGGGGTAATTGTCCCCTATACAATACGCATAAAAGCACTTCCCTATCTTTGCCAGTGTACATTCCTTTACCATTCAGGGAGGTTACTCCTCTATCTAGTTCATACATAATTTTTTCAGCAATTTCATCCGATTTATCAGAAATAATATATACAGCTTTTGCAAAATCCACACCTTCTATAATGGCATCAATAACCCTGGACATTATGAACAGTGTAACAATGGCATAAAGGCCTAAAATAAAGCTTTTAAATGTAATAGCAGCAAAAACTATAATACCGGTGTCAATAAATAACAGGATCTGCCCTACTGTAAACCCTGGTATGAAGTGGTTTACAATTTTTGCTGCCAGGTCACTTCCTCCAGTTGTAGCTCCTGATCTAAATACAAGCCCCAGCCCTATTCCCATAAGCAAACCACCGAATACTGAGTAAAGAAGAAGATCAGGAGCATAGTACAATGATTCAGTTCGGGTAAGAAATCCATCTATAAAACTGGAGGTTAATGGTTGGGAAAGATCAATAATCGCTGAAAGGAGTATTGTTCCAAAAAACGTGCGGACAATAAACCTTTTTCCAATATATTTTGTGCCCATAATAAATAAAGGTATATTCAAGATGAGCATAATTATACCTACAGGAAAACCTCCACCGCTCAGATAATAAATTACTGTTGCAATACCACTTACCCCGCCTGGTGCTATCTTATTTGGAACAAGAAATATGTTTATTCCGGCAGCAGTTATAATAGAACCAATAATTATCAATAAATATTCTTTGATGGCTTTAATTTTCTTTTTGCCAATATTTGTATCAATACTCATATGTATACTCCATCCGGATGTATTTTTTAATATTATGTTTCATATTTTTATTATGCACCCTGTATTGTAATAGTGTCAAGGATATGCAGTTGCTAATTTTTCATAACCCTTTATTGACAAATTTCAGCTCATAAAATAAACTTTAAAAAAAGCACATAATACTGTATAATATTATACAACATTATGCCCGGGCTTTGATTTAGCAGGGTAAATTATTGATATATACGATATTGAAATTATAAGCATTTATTAGGAGATGTTATGAGAGTTCTTCATTTAATAGGTGGTGGAGATATAGGGGGAGCAAAAACCCATGTCCTGCACCTTGTAAAGGAATTAGGCAAATATGTGGATGTTAAGATTGTAAGCTTCCGCCCAGGTATTTTTGCAGATGAAGCTAAAGAAATGGGTATAGATGTGGAAGTGGTGAAAAAAGGTAATGTTTTCAAAGATATAAAAAGAGTGGCACAAATTGTTAAGGAGGGTGGATACCAGATTATTCATTCTCATGGTGCAAAAGCTAATATGATCGCCATAATTGTAAAGCGATTGACACATGTATCAACAGTTACAACAGTACATAGCGACTATAGACTTGATTATATGCACAGCATTGTTAAAAGTCTCACTTTTGGCATTATTAATACTGTGTCATTAAGGTTTATGGATTTCTATATAGGTGTTTCAAAAAATTTCAAAGAAATGCTTATTAGCAGGAAGTTTAACCCTATAAACATTTTTACAGTATATAATGGTGTTGACTTTAACAGTGCAACAAAGGAATATTCAAGGGAAATATTTAAAGAAAAATATAAAACTCTTCTCAATAATGATGATATAATAGTTGGAATTGCCGCACGTTTATACCCGGTAAAAAGTATAAGTACATTAATTGATGCTGCTAAAGTGGTTGCGGACAAGAATCCCAAAGTAAAGTTTATCATAGGCGGCGATGGTGAAGAACGCCAAATGCTTGAAAATAAGGCTGCTTCTCTGGGATTGCTTAATAATGTTTTCTTTACAGGTTGGCTGAACGATCCATATGAATTAATGGGTATTGTAGATATTAGTGTACTCACCTCTATTAGCGAAAGTTTTGCATATTCCATCCTTGAAGGGGCAAGATTTAAAAAAGCTACAATAAGCACCTGTGTAGGAGGAATACCCGACCTCATAGAAAGTGGCGAAAATGGTTATCTATTTAATCCCGGGGACCATATAAAACTGGCTGAATACATCCTTGAACTTGCTAATGATAAAGAAAAAAGAGATACAATGGGAGAAAAAATATACCAAAAAGCCAGGTCCATGTTTTCTCTGGACAACATGTGCAGGACACAGCTTAATATATATGAAACCATATTAAAAAGAAGTGCTTATACAAAAGAAACCAAATTAACATATGACCTTGTAATTGCAGGCTATTATGGGTTTAACAACATTGGTGATGAAGCACTGCTTATGGCAATCATTCAGAATCTTAAAGTATATATAGAGGATATAAAAATTATAGTACTTTCCAATAATCCTTTGGAAACTAAGCTTACATATGGTGTTAATGCAATAAACCGATTTAATATGATTAAAATAGTAAAGGCAATGAGAAAATCCAGAATGTTTATGTATGGTGGAGGTACTCTTATCCAGGAAAACACCAGTACCCGCTCACTTATATATTATCTTGGCATGATCTGGGCAGCTAAAAAGGCTGGTCTTAAGGTTATGCTTTACGCAAATGGGATTGAACCTATAAATAAATATATTAACAAGAGGTTGACCGGTAATATTATGAACCGTGTAGACATAATTACTCTGAGGGAGCAGGCCTCTAAAACTGAACTTGAGAAACTTAGTATAAACAAGCCTGAAATAATAGTAACTGCAGATCCGGCTTTTACCCTTGCACCATCTAAAGACAGTGAAACAGAAAGAATTTTTATAGATGAAGGCATTGGTATTGACGGTCCCTTTATAGGGTTTTCGGCCAGAAAGTGGGATGGCTATAAAAAATATGTAGATGTTATTGCAAGATCTGCTGATTATGTTGTGGATCAATATGGAGCTAAACCGGTTTTCATTCCCATGCAGCAACCTGAAGACCTTCTTATTATCAAATCAATTGTCGCAAAGATGAAACACAGGGGATATATTTTTGAGAATAAATACAATGTATCACAGGTTATGGGTATAACATCCAAACTGGATATGCTTATAGGCATGAGACTTCACGCCCTTATATTCGCAGTCAGCCTGGGAATACCTGTTGTCGGTCTGGTATATGAACCAAAGGTAGCATGGTTTCTTGATTATATTGATCAGGTAGATAGTTCAGCAGGAGATGTAAAAACTTTGGAATTTGAACGACTGAAGCAGGTGATCGATTATACATGGTTAAATAAAACTGAAATCAAAGAGCACCTTAAGAAAGTCACAGTTGAATTAAAGGACAAATCTGTTAAGAATGCTAAAATTGCTGTAGCTGTGCTAACTAAGGGTGAAGGGTAATACACAATATAATACAAGTGCATATTTTTTGTACAAGAATTTTGAAAAATAAATTGCACGCGCGACTGAAATGAATTTAAGCCCATAAAAACTTTTTCATAAAAAGTTTTGTTCCTGCAAGGGCGAATTCATTTCGCACGCAGCAGAAATGGAGCTTAATATGAGAAACACAATAAATATTCTAGGTATACCTGTTGATAATATAACTATGAGTGAAGCCTTGAAAATAGTTAATGCATTTTTGAATGAGGATTATGTGCACACTATATTTACTCCAAATTCTGAAATTATGATGGCTGCTCAAAGAGATAAAGAGTTAAAGAATATTCTTATAAACAGCAACATGCTTATAGCTGATGGTGCAGGGGTTGTACTTGCATCCAAAATTCTGGGGCGGAAACTTCCCGAACGTGTTGCGGGATACGATCTTGTAGAAAATATATTTAGTATTTTAGGAGAAAAAGGACTGAAGTTTTACCTGTTGGGAGCTAAACCTGGAGTAGCTGAAGCTGCAGCTATAAATATAATTAGCAAACATAAAGGTGTTGAAATCAGCGGATATCATCATGGCTATTTTTCTAAAGAAGAAAATGATAGGATTATTGCTGAGATTAATTCCAGCGGTGCAGATATACTGCTTGTTGCTCTGGGAGCTCCAAGACAGGAAAAATGGATTCAAGAAAATAAAGACAAACTCAAGGTCAAGATCTGTATTGGAGTAGGAGGAAGTCTGGACGGATTCGCAGGAAAAGTCCCCCGTGCTCCTGATTTCTTCAGGAAACACAACCTTGAATGGCTATACAGGTTATATAAAGAACCACGCCGTTTCTGGAGGATGCTGGATATACCCAGGTTTTTATTCCTTGTCCTTAAATCCAGGTTTTCCCACAGTCGATGATGAGCCATAGGATATCTTTATATTTACTTTTTAATTACTGCTCTTGCTCTCTACCTTATTGCTGTCCTCTGCCTGATTGCCATCTTCTATTATGGTATAATCACCTTTTACCAGTACCCATATTTTTGTTACAGCCTTTATGCCTCTGCCGTCATCCCTGGATACTAAAAGCAGGTGATTTAAGGGAACTATATCATCTGTAACAAGGCTGTTCTTTTTATCATCAGTTGTGATATCTGCCAATCCATCACCTTTTTCCCCGGCTATGGCAAGAGCTTTACCGGCTCTTAAAATTATTTCCGAACTGTCACCAAGTATTATTTTCTGTCCTGCTTCCATTTCAACAACTTCAAATTTCGAATATTTTGATTGTTCTTCAAGCTGTTTATTTAAATCATACACTGTCTTACTTAGTTCCATTATCTTTTCTGCCATTTTTTCCAGAACTACGCTATCCTGAGGCTTCGTAATGTCTGATTGTAGTATACCGATTTTTGAACTTACCTCATTTCCAAGTTTGCCAATTGCAGAATCCACATAACTTTTTGTAACGAGGGGGTCTTCGTCACTTCCCGGTTCCATTGTGGTACCGCTGACAGCATGTGTTGCAAGTATACTTAAAACTACCGCAAATGATAATATCAAAAAAAATTTTCTTAAATATGTTGTTTTAAATAACTTCATCTTATGTAAACCTCACTTAAACAATTATATGTCAACCAGCCCAAAACTTATACTTAAAGCATCGTTTACCTGCTCCATAAGTTTATCATCCAGGTGCCCGATTTTCTCTCTCAGCCTCTTTTTATCAATAGTCCTAATTTGCTCAAGCAATATTACCGAATCTTTTTGTATACCATATTCCTGTGCATTAATTTCAACATGCGTAGGAAGCTTGGCTTTATTAATTTGTGAAGTTATTGCTGATACAATAACCGTTGGGCTGAATTTATTTCCAACATCATTTTGTACAATCAGTACAGGCCTTACTCCACCCTGCTCGGAACCAACGACAGGACTCAGGTCTGCATAGAACATATCTCCTCTTTTTATTACCAATTTCTACTCCAACTCCCCAAGCCTTTGCTCATATTTTAGCTGCAGGTCATTATCCGCATCAAACCATATTTCAGATAACCTTATGTTTATCTCAGCCATCTCCTGATAACCTTTTTTCAACCTGTCCCTCACCTCAATCTTCCTTCTTTCCCTTATATATAACTGTATTGTCTTCCGTACAAACTCACTCCTGTTAGTCTTTTCTATAGAAACTATAGAATCAACTTCTTTAAGCAGACTTTCTGGAAGACTGATTAGAATTTTACGTGACTCTGCCAAAATTAACCCCCCCATAAGGAACATATAACCGGCTTAGGTATAAATAGCCAACAAGTATCATCATTCAATTGAAGCCGCTTGTTTTAGTTTATTTAAGTTTATCCTTCACCAGCAAGTTGAACGGCTTTTCCCTACATATTACATTAAATTATTAAAAAAACACTTCTTCTGCTATAATATACTATAATTATATATTCTTCAATATGTACAGGTCAAATTAAATAAATGTTACCGTTTCAACTTAAATTGAATAAAAGCTGCTATAATGATTAATTCACCTACTTATTCCGATTCTAACTTTCCCGATTTTCTAATCTAAATACTGTAATCCCATAATTTTACTTTTCTATACAATCATATAAGGTAATTTAAGACATTATGAATTTCCCCTTCGTGCAAATATACTCTGGGTATCCTCTTACCCATAACACTTATTATCTCATAATTTATTGTTCCTATTAAAGATGCAATTTCTTCAACTTTTATTTCATTGCCTCCTTGTTTTCCAAATAAAACCACCTCATCTCCTACTTTTACTTCTTTCTTCATATTTGTTACATCAATCATGCACTGATCCATGCAAATTGTCCCAACAATAGGTGCCGGATCTCCATTAACCAAAACTTCCGCTTTTCCGCTTAAAAGCCTGGAATATCCATCTGCATAGCCTATAGGTATAGTTGCTATTTTGCTCAAGTGTCGGGTTGTATATGTAAGGCCGTAACTTATTGGTGTACTCGGCTCTACATCTTTAACAAGAATCACATTTGCCTTCAAACTCATTGCCGGCTTCAGGCTTATTTTTTTCTTGTCAACACAATCTGAAGGATAATGCCCATATAATATAATACCCGCCCTTACCATGTCCATATGCATCTCTGGGAAATCTATTATAGCAGCACTATTGGCAACATGCTTCACAGGTATATATACGCCAATTCTTTGAAGCTCTGTACAAATGCTCATAAACCTTTCAAATTGGGTATATGTATAGCTTTTATCTTCTTCATCAGCAGATGCGAAATGGGTAAAAAGGCCTTCTATTATAATTCCCGGGAGCTTGCTTATTTCTACAACATTTTTTATTGCATTATAACCGGGCATAAAACCTACCCTGGTCATACCTGTATCAATTTTTATGTGGATTTTCACTTTACGCCCCATTTTCACTGCCGTATCAGATAAGGCTCTAGCTAGATCATGGCTGAACACTGTCTGTGTTACATTATATTTAATAATTTCCTCAGCCCTTACAGGGTCCGTATAACTCAAAATAAGTATAGGTACATCTATCCCGTGCAAGCGCAGCTGTATTGCTTCGTCCAGCATTGATACCGCAAGATGCGACACACCATTATCCAGCAGTGTATTAACAACCTCTATAGCGCCATGTCCATATGCATCAGCTTTTACTACACCTAGTATATCAGCTCTGCTATTTACAATTCTCCTTATCTCTCTTACATTATGTGCAATATTATCAAGATTTATTTCAGCCCATGCTCTATTTAATTTATATTCCATAATTAATTCACCTGTTTTATTAGTTAATTTCTACTATATATATAACGCAAAAATGATTCTACAAAGAACAAATTGGATTTTTGCGTATTCGCTAAGGTAACATAAGCACACAAAAATTTTATATGCATTTTCTTTTGTGCGTTATCTATAGCTAATTTGGTTCATCACATAAGGGATTTCCTCAACAAGATCTCCTGCAATAAGCCCATGCTCCCCAATTCTTCCGGCTACCCAGTCACCTGCAGTGCCATGTATAAAGACTCCTACAACTGCAGCATCCTCAGGTTTCAGCTTCTGAGCCATCAACCCGGCAATTAATCCTGTCAGTACATCTCCTGTGCCTGCAGTTGCCATTCCCGGGTTTCCGCAGGTATTAATGAAAATTCTCCCGTCAGGTAATGCTACCACCGTATGCCAGCCTTTAAGAACGGTTATTACATTCCATCTCAGTGCAAAATCTCCTGCAGCTTTAATCCTGTCTCTTTGAACTTCTGCAATACTTGTCCCCATAAGTCTTGCCATTTCTCCGGGGTGGGGTGTGATAACAGCCGGAGCTCGCAATTTACCTAATATCGAAACATCTTTAGCCACAGCGTTTAATGCATCAGCATCCAATACTAAAGGTATATACGAGTTTTCTATAAGCCAGCTGACAATTCTAAAAATATCTTCATTTACCGATAGCCCTGGACCTACGGCAATAACATCCTTTCCTTCAATATATCTCTCAAATGTATTAATGATCCCTGACGAAATATATCCTTTCCCCAGATCATCCATAGAAACAGTTATTGCTTCCTTTACAACTGTATTATAAATGTAAGCA
>DAOSDD010000204.1:0-8078 GCA_035362115.1 Clostridiales bacterium
CTTAGGGAATTAATTATCTAGAAGGGAAATAGATTTTGGATATTATATTAAATGACTCAAAAAAGTGGTATAGAGCTTACAAAAAATTGGATGATGAGAAAAAGTATCAATATGTATTGGAAACAATAGATTGCGAAATTCCGGTTAAGTTCTTTGATAATATTGATTTTATAGGTATTATCATTCACGTATTTGATTATTTGAAAAATGAAAAACAGCACGAAAAAATGATTGAACTATATGATAAAGCGTACCGGTGGAAGGAAAACCTGGATGAATGGTTCTATTGTGATAAATTCCTAATAAATTATTACCTTTATTATAACAATATTACCGAGGTAAAGAAGCACCTGGACAGCTTTCTGTCAAATCCGGGAGAATCCTTAGATATTTTTATTCCCATATTCGATAAACTGGTCTATTACGGTCATTCTGATTTGGCCATGGATATTTCGCTTCACATGTTTGATAAAGTCAAGGAAGCACATGAACTGGTCGCAGGGTCTGAGTATGAGTTTGGCAGGATAATATATATGGAAAAACTACAAAGCATCTACAATGATTTGAAAAGGAATATTCCTGTACATAGGAAGGCCATTATCGAATACTTTGAAAAATATGGATATGATATAGAGCTTGATATTGATATGGTGATGGACATTCTCTCTCCCATGAATGATAAAAAACCGGATTACGATAATTTTCAGAAGAATAAAAGCGGTTTTTCAGATTTTTCATACGCTCTTATGATAAAGTTTTGTCGATATATGCTGGATACGAAGAATATTAGCTTCTGTACGTCAGGTGACATCTGGTTCATAGCACTTCACAGTTTCAAAGCCGATTTACCCGCTAAAACACCTAAAACGAATTTTGATAATGTATTTGAACTTGACGAGGACAAATATGATGAAGAGATATCAGGAAGGATGGGGTTTATATCTAATAAATATACATGTGGTTTTGCGGTTGCATGGGGCATGATATATGTGTATGACTTTCTGTATAAATATGGATATATTTCTGAAAATGTGTACTACGATGCCCTTGAAGTTATTGACGGTATAAAGGTTGAAATAATCAAAGGATATGCCAATAGCTTATGGGAATATGATTTTGTATATGCATGGAAAAAGCCTGATTCAATCAGTGATGAGGAATTCATTATAGAAAAGAACCTATTCGACGATTCATTTAAAGTACAGGTCAAAATTGTAGATGATTTAACTTTCAATGATATAATTGAAGATGATAATAGTACTGAATAGGAGTAGTAAGAAATGTAATCGTCAAATAGAACATGTTATATTCTAAGTAAAACAGAGTTCCACGTTACGCAGAACTCTATGTGCTTTAAGTATTGGATTTCTTGGATTTGCAGATTTCCGGTATCTTATCTGACCATGGTGGAACTCTTGTAGAAAATCCTTACTGCTACCTGTGTAATGTTCACAGGCAGTTGAGGATGAAAATCAATTAATAAATGATGAAGTGAAGTTTGTTGGTGTTAACCAGATTGAGGTGGAATTAGGCTAATGGGTGAACAACTTCCAGTTATCACAGGCAAAGATTTACTTCAGTTTTATATAAAAATAGGCTGTGAGCTAAAAAGAGTTAAGGGCAATTGTGCAACAATCAGGCCTTGAAATTGTTCATTTTATAAGACTATGGAAGCATAGATAAGTTCTAGAGGAGCGCCATCTGTGGCGCCCTCCGAGTCACGGGGTAAGGCCTATCGCCTAACAAAACACTCAAGTAAAGGTTGCTGGCTTATATTGTAAATGATGGAATTGGATCAGTCAGACATAGGTAGCCAGCACCACACGTACTCAGCAAGATAGGAGCTATCTAAGCTTCTGGGCATGTCTTGAGTGCGGATCCGTTAGCTGAAACACCCTGTTTGGGGTACAGCTTCGTAGATATAGGTTGCTCAAGCTAATAATAATCGTGAGGGATGAAAGATGAAGTATTTGATTATCAACGGTAGTTCTCGTAAAGGTAATACGTGGAAATTAGCTGAATTAATTAAAAATAGTATTGAGCAAATTTCTCCAGAATCAAGCTTTGAAGAGATACAATTGGGTGAACTAGAACTACCATTTTGCGTAGGTTGTAGCCTTTGTTTTAGAAAAGGGCACCAATATTGCCCGCATTACAGCATTATGAAGACACTAATAGAGAAAATTGAGGAATGTGATGGCTTAATATTTTCTGTAACAACTTTTTATATGCAACCAACCGCTATGACAAAGAACCTTATTGACCATTTTTGTTTCATGCTCCATAGACCTCATTTCTTTGATAAAAAGGCTATCGTAGTATCAACTGTTGGAGCTGTAGGTGGAAAGCAAGCAGTAAAATATCTTGCAGGTACATTAAAGGGTATGGGTTTTAACCGATGTTATCGTTTCCCATTGTCTGTATATAGTTGGAATAATTATAATCCGGATATTAAAGCAAAAACCAAATGTAGACAGTTAGCTTTTAAGTTTCATAAAGATGTTTCTTCAAGAAAAATGCTCGCACCATCCTTTTCAGTATTAATACCATATAATCTTTTCAGAGGAATGAGCATTTGGTATGCAAAAGGTACAGAATATGAAACAGAAGATGGTGTATATTGGGTTGAACCACAAAGAGCAAAATATACCTATGACAAATCAATCTCTGTACCATTATTTAAAAAAATGTTTGGGTATATATTCTATCACTTAGGAAAGACAATAGGGAAATTTGCTACAGTTACATACAAAAAATGAGTATCATTTTGCGTAGCTTTGAAGGACAGGGTGCATCAGCTAGCAAAATTTTCACACTTCGGGCGTGCTCTAGGGTTATTCCTGCCTACATCAACTCACCGGGCGACAAGCGCCGCTCATGGGAAAGACTCTGTAGTCCGGTTCGTTGCTGTCGCAAATGCCGAATACATCAACAAGTTGATACGCAGTTCATTAACTCTGTTAAAGGAAAGGTTACTACATCTACTTAAGACATTGGAAGGATTTGAAAAGGACAACGATTGTTACTGCATGATACATTTCGATTACAACGACGGAAATTATTCGATAGATTTTGATACAGGACAAATAACCGTATATGATTTCGATAATTCATTGTTCGGCTGGTATATGTATAACCTCGCAGACCTTTGGGGAAATGGACAGCGGGTGATAGAAGAACCGATTTATGGAATATTGATTTATCTTTTTTATAGAAACTTTGGTCTAGATTTACATAATATTCCTAAATGTTTTGAAGATTTTAAGCTTACCTTCCACTTTGGCGGATTGTATAAAATTATTTCTGATGAATAATGAACTTCCTTTTAAAATCGAACCACTTTTTTATAATATCTAATTTGGGAAGTCGAACAGAGCAAACATCAATTAAAACACATTATAAGTATTATCTTATGCATTAATGCCCATAAAAATGAATATGAAAACTTCTTTAAGCATGGCGGTGAAGAAGCCTTACAATACATGTTGATCCAGTTCGAGGCTGGTAATGCTTAAGAACTGCGCGGGCAGATTATGATGCAGCTGTGCAAAGAGCTTTTGAAAGTGAATATACTAAATTAACTCAATATTTTTGATAATGATACCCCGAAAACACTATGTATTAGTATATTGTGATATACTTATAATGCGATAATGTAAATAAAGCCTCATTGACGATTATTCCCATTTGCGGGTGTATTATATGGTGGAAAATATCAAATTTGATTACAAAAAAGAGAGTTTGGAGCATGAAATTTCATTAGTTTTTGAAAAACAATATGGGAAACTATTTGGCATTGTTTATCGTATGACAGAGAGTGCTTAAGATACTGAAGATGTATTGCAGACAGAATATCGGGGGTGTGAATATGAAAACGAATAAAGACCGCGTTCAATGGCTGGTGCTGATGGGCGTGGCAGGGACAGTCTTTTATTTTCTTCATGTAATATTAGGTGAAATAAATTACCCGGGCTATCATCCTTTGGAGCAGGCAGTAAGTGACCTTACCGCGGCAACAGCGCCTTCAAGGGAAATAGCATCGGCTTATTCTACGGTATATGCTTTTTTCACCGTTACTGCCTGTACCTTGCTCTGTGTATTTTATCAAGGAAGGGTAAATAGGATTTTTCGTCTTGGAATTTACTTGTTTACTGTTATGGAATGGATTTCCGCTATTGGGTATACACTATTCTCTTTATCAAGCAGCGGTTATGCCGGAACTTTTCAAGATGTAATGCATATGGTTGTAACCGCTTTTGTGGTATTGCTGTCCATTAC
Organism: Clostridiales bacterium; assembly: GCA_035362115.1. Classification (GTDB taxonomy): domain Bacteria; phylum Bacillota; class Clostridia; order Acetivibrionales; family DUMC01; genus DUMC01. The sequence continues at coordinate 4,279 of DAOSDD010000204.1, forward strand.
TTCAATGATTTTGATAGCGGTCGGTTGTTTCAGAAGCAAGGTTCATAAGCGATTCGGCATTTTTACTATTGCTGTGTTGGGAATCATGGCCTTCGGCTCCATCGCAACGGGCATTGTGCCGGTTGGGTATTTCGGTATTGCGGAGCGCTTAAGTGTGTATTCAGTTGTCGTTTACGGCGCAGTCCTATCGCTGCTTACTTTTAAGCATTCAATATAAAGCCAATAAGCCACTAGGAACGTTTGACAAGAGGCAGGCGGTAGAACCCGAAGTCCACTAAAGTATTAATAAGGACTGATACTCTGTAAAAAAAAGCTTTTGATCTGGTTAGTGCCGTTAAGGTTTGCTTCTTTGAAAATTGAATCCTCTCCACTTTAAATATAACATACAAAAAATTGTAAATGTAGACTGTTTGTTCTTATTTACTACTGCTATAATGCAATAATATGTTAATGCAATTTGTTAGAGAGGATTATTATGGAAGGGATGTCATCAAAATTATCAAATAAGAAATCGACAAAAGAGGGAAATGTATAAGTTCCTATGTGCTTGGTTTTCAGGATATTGACAAAACAAAACTCATGGTTGTTGGGGGTAATGCTACCCAACTGATAAAAGATGGGCAACGAGTTCGCATGCATAGAACAGAAGGGTATAAAACAGCTTATGACATCAATGTTATCTTCTTAAGCCATGTTGATATACTGATATATTTTTTTCAGGATACTTTGCAGCCTTTTTGTCGTCTAAAGCGTATATAGATTAAAGGAGGTGAAGCAAATGGCATATAAGTCCTATCGGCCGGAGGACTTTGAAACGGTTGTGATAAAACATGAAAACAGGTTATATCGCACTGCACTCGCTATTATAGGAACTATGTCCGATGCCGAGGACATAGTGCAGGAGGCATTTTTACGTGCTTATGAGAAAGCTCCCGAGTTTGAATCAGAAGAACATGAAAAAGCATGGCTCATAAGGGTAACAGTAAACATCTGCAATAGCCGATTGCGATCCCCTTGGCGCAAGCGAACAGTGCCTCTGCTCGATTCTTATCCAGCTTCAGAGCCGGAGCAGCATGAGTTACTGGAGCAAATCATGGCCTTACCATCTAAATATCGCACAGTCATCCATTTGTTTTATTATGAGGGTTATTCCATTAAGGATATTTCTGGGTTGACTGGGCAAAAGGAATCTACAGTAAGAAGTAATCTGACTCGCGCCCGTCAAAAGCTCAAGTCCGTTTTAAAGGAGGACGATTATGAAAGCATATAACGAATACATGAATAAAATAAAGGTATCAAGCACGTTACATCAAAGACTAGTATCCCGTACCGACAGTGCCAGATCCAAGCGCTGCTCTATTATGATCAAGCGCTATGTCGCAGCCTTTGCTTGTCTTGCACTGGTCTTGCTTGGAGTTTTTACAATGCCTAAATTAATACAACACAATGTAACACCGATACCGGGTGATAATCCGAGAGTTTTGCAGCCCAGCGCAGACACATCTACACCTGATGCATCAAGCAAATACGCACTGGTTTTCAATAAAGCTGAAGAACAGCTCGCGAACGACATTGGAATTCCAGGTCATTTCTGGCAAGAGTTGACCGCCGACGAGTTAAATACTGTTTTCCCTGGTCTGACAGATACACATACCGTTACAGCTGCCGCAAATTTTCAGACCGATGAAAACGGAGTAGCCTTATTCAACATTGACGCCCACATAGTATCCGCATCTGGATTTAAAACATATATCCAGATTGCGCCTGACAAGGTCATAGTTGATTATAGGCTTGAGGGTGAAACGAAAACCTCAGATGTACTCGGAACAGCGGTCACAGCAGGCTATTTTGAGACAAAACCTAATAGCAAGGGGTTTAGGAATGTCATTTATTTTGCGGCTTTCAAGCTTTCAGATGTTGCCTATTATGTGGAACTTGGCGGCGCAGAAGCAGAAAAGGAAGCTCTTAAGAATGAAATCTCTGAGCTGATTGGCCTTTTGATTGAAGGAGGCGCAGCCGACCTTGATGTATTTCATCCTGTCGTACCAGAGCTGAGAGAGGATCAACTGAGCCTTGATGAAGCCCGTGCTGATGCCGATTACGGTGCGTATTTGCCGACAACACTTCCAGATGGGTTCGTTTTTGAGGATGCGCTGCGTTATATCAATCAAGAGCATAATGCACTGCATGTTAACTGGACAAAAGGCATGGGATATATTAATTGGCGTGTCTCGTTACTGGATGATAATGACAAAACTCGTATCACTTCTGTTGCTGATACGAAGAATTATGACCTTACGCTCTATCCCATTCCCCGCGCCGATTCTGTGCCTGACGAATTACGGGAGATCGTGAACGATCCTATCTTTCTCGCTGATGAGCTAACGCTTGAAGCAGTACAGGCACGAACTTATGAGGTCTCAGACTCAGGTGATGAGCTAAGTCCGCGAATGCGATTCAGCGTATTATTTGGAGATATCTTGGTGGAGCTCAGCATAAAAGGTGCTTCATCGGAAGTAATGTTTGATATCTTGCAGCAGATCATAAAATAACAGGAATTTGGTAAGTAATTCATAAAAAGGGACAATTCTTTTGTTTCGTTATATCTGACGAAACAAAAGAATTGTCCCTATATACTATTGACAGTATGGATGGTGCTTTTTCTCTGAGCTTGCCAGGGATTTATATCAAATCCCTGAACAAGTCTTCAACATTCATGGATAAACCCTGGAATACAAGGGATGTGGCAACATATCCCTTTTCGAAAACTTTAAATCTGTCAATTTCATAATTTGCAAAGTTGTATACCAAAATGCTTTCCTGTTTAGTATCAATGATCCAGTATTCCTTAACACCTGATAACATGTATGTGTTTAACTTGTCTATCATATCCTTGCTTCGCGTGCTGTCCGAAAGAATTTCGATAGTTAGTGTCGGGGTGCCCATATATCGCTCTTTTTCTGTAACATTGTTTTCAAGGTCACAGGCTACTAAAACATCCGGCTGCATTACATCAGGTTCTTTAATATCTTTCTTTTTAAAGTGAACATCAAACGGAGCCAAAAATACTCTGCATTTTTTACTTTTGAAATATTCACTGAAAATTAAGTACAATCTTCCCAGTATCTCCTGATGTCCTATGTTTGGAGACCCCAACAAATAAATTTCGCCATTGATAAGTTCCATTCTCAGTGTGCTTTTTTCCGTAATTTCTATAAACTCTTCATAGGAAACTTTTTTTCCACCATACTGATAATCTAATGCGTTTTCTCTTGCTATGAAATACTGTTCTATATCTGTAACATAGGGAGTTAATCTGGCAGTTTTAATACCGTTTTTTGTAATAACCACATCATTTTGCTGTTCAATAAAATCCATGAATTTTCCAAAATTCTGCTTAAACTCGGTTGCGGTAACTACAACCCCTTCTATATAATTGATTGATTTCACAAAACCACCTCCGGGAACAGCATATCATAATGCACGATAAAATACAATTAAGTGTGCGAAACAATTAAATAATATAACCGATTAATTTAGTGTGATAGCACATAAGTAAAAACAGATGCACCTGAGAACAAGAATGTACTAGTATCAATTCTTAGCGATCCTGAGCATGAAATACTTCTTTAGACTGATAGACCTGTAATAATTATTGGTAATATGTCAAATAGCAAATGTGCTGCTTATCTATATTACACATTTTGTAGAAATTTGTATCTTCTTCTGCTATAATTAATAAATAAATGTAAAGGAAGCGAATACTCATATGCTCTCTCGGAACTATGATATGGATATGT
>DAOSDD010000205.1:0-8036 GCA_035362115.1 Clostridiales bacterium
GCTTTACCAGATGGGATTCGCACCCACTATATATTAATCACCGAACAGGCGCACGTTTCATTTTCACCACTCCTCGCTAAATTATAATTTTTTTGATTCATCAACATTCCTTAATTTATCATGTATTTCTCTATACATACTGCATTCTTGTATTATTTTAACTATAAAATCAGCCGCATTGCCGATATCGCTTTTATTCATATCTTTTATGTATTTATTCCTATTTTTATATGTTTCTTTAACACTGCTTATCAGGGTTTCTCCAGAAAGGGATTTTTCCATTAGTACATAACTGAACCCTTGTTTCTGAAATGATTCAGCATTTAATATCTGGTCCCCTCGACTAGCATTTCTGGACAAGGGTATTAACAGATTCGGTTTTTTCAGAGCAAGTATCTCAAACAGTGTAGTTGCCCCCGCCCTTGATACAACTATATCAGCAAGAGCAAAAATATGGGGCTGTTCTTTATCTACATATTCAAACTGTTTATATCCTATGATGTTATCGAAATCATGCTTAACATTACCTTTCCCACATATGTGGCATATTTGGAAATCTTTTAATAATGCGTTTAGAGAATTTCTGATAGCCTTGTTTATATTCTCCGAACCCTGGCTGCCTCCTATAACCATCAAAACTGGCTTTTTATCAGTAAATCCGCAAATATTCCTTCCTATATCTTTATCTCCATGCAAAATACTTTCCCTAATGGGTATACCTGTTAGGGCTCCTTTTCCTTTAGGTATGTTTTTCTCTGACTCGGGGAAAGTATAGCATACTTTACTTGCAAAGGGCATAGATAACCTGTTGGTCAGGCCAGGAGTCATATCAGACTCATGTATTACAACAGGCACTCTCCTTATCCATGCAGCCCATACAACAGGGCAGGACACAAATCCGCCTTTGCTGAATACAACATCAGGTTTTAGTTTCTTAATGATGGATAGTGCTTGTCGAAAGCCATCAATAACCCTGAATAAATCAGTAAAGTTTTTAGCATCAATATATCTTCGTAGTTTTCCTGCATTAATAGGATAATATGGAATACCCTCTTTTTCAATTAACTGTTTCTCAATTCCATTCATGGACCCTATGTAATATATCTTATATCCAAGTTCCTTGAGTTTTGGTAGTAAGGCAATGTTTGGTGTAACATGGCCTGAAGTGCCCCCACCTGTTAATATAATAGATTTCAATTAAATCACCTCTTTAGGTCTTAAGTCTTATGACTAACTGCTTTTTATCAACTGCTTTTGACTAACTGCTTTTTATCGACTGCTTTTTATTAAAGGTTGCCTTTTAAGCCTATGCTTTCTGCAACCTTCTGCATACCCTTGATGGTTTCTTCAATTACTTTACCTAGCTCAATCCCTAAGAGTTCTGCTCCTTCTTCAATAATTTCCCTGTTAACTCCTGCCGCGAATCCTTTCTGTTTCCATTTTTTTATTACTGATTTAACCTCCAAATCAAGTATGCTTTTGCTCGGCCTCATTAGTGCAGTAGCAGCAACTAATCCTGTTAATTCATCGATTGTATATAAAACTTTTTCCATTCTATCAACTGGTTCAACATCAGAACAGATTTTCCATCCATGGCTTTCTACTGCCCGAATATAATCTTCAGGCCAGTTTTTCCCTTTTAATATTTCTTTTGTTTTTTTACAATGCTCATCTGGATACATCTCGTAGTCTAGATCATGCACTAAGCCAATAACTCCCCATTTTACTTTATCTTCCCCAAAAAGCTCTGCAAAGTTCAACATGACCGATTCAACAGCCAGTGCATGTTTTATTAGACTTTCATTTTTATTGTATTCTTTAAGAAGTTCATAAGCATCTGCTCTATTTGGTACAACTTGTTCCGCAACTCGTTTCATAGTGAAATCCTTCCTTCGTTCATTAATAATACTGTCTTCAACAGGTTTCTATTATATAAATAATGCTGTTTTTAATAATTTTCCTTTATAATAGTAATATTATTTTCGATGAGTTACTCCTCTATTTATAAATTTTAGATACCTCCACAAAGAATGTCAAGTTCTAAAATAATCATTTAGCACATTTATTTAGTATGATGCAAGTATGCTCCTTATGCATCATAATCAAGCACCCTTTGCTTGATTTGACCACAATTTGTACTATTTGCATATTCCAGAATTAATGGTACTCCTTCAGTATGCTGGTGATAAAGTGAAAGAAACAGCGGCCAGTCAATATCTCCATCACCTAAAACACATCCATAAGCATCATTCACCTTTCTGTCCTTGCCATGGAAATAAGCAATGTCTTCCTTTAAATATTTAAACATATCCTCTTCTGATGAATTTGCGATTAAATTCGCAGGGTCAAGCAAAACTTTTACTCTATCTGATTGGCTTTGTTTAATAAAATCCTTCATCCTTTTTGCGCTGGGAATTACGTCCAAAACACATGGCTCCATTGCAATAAATACATTGTGTTTTTCCGATTCTTCTGCAAGATATTTTACACTATCAAGAATTCTATTATACGCAGATTCATAGGTATGTGCCTGTATACCGCGGTTTCCCTGGATAAATCCGCATTCTGTTGCAACAAATTTAATTCCGCAGTAATTTGCATATTCCATATGCTTAACAAAGTAATTTAGATTTAAATCTCTGATTTGGTCATCAGGCTCAATAAGATTTGTAAAAACCCCTATTGACACAACTTCAATACAACTATTCCGATACATATTAACAATATCCTCAACACGCCGATTGGTTAATTCTGAAATATCGGATGTACTGTTATATTTCCAATAATTGCAGTCAGTTTGAGTAAAACAGAGTTCTGTACATTTAAATCCTTGCTCCGCCATAGTTTCAGCCGTTTCACGGGTTGTCATACCGGTAAAACTTCTAGTTGCGATACCAATATTCATTTTAGCTTCATTCCCTCCATTCCTTATAATTGATTCCTTATCTTTCATGTTTACAAGCTTAATTAAGTTTTCATTTGTAAAATCTTCATCCTGTGTTTCAGGGGCGGCTCTTGTATCCCACAGGCCCCCTGTCAAGACTTAATCTTAATGGAGAACCGTCCCCGAAAATTCTGGCACAAGTTCAACGCAGGTTCAATTAATTAAGTGTTCTAATTCGGTATTTCTGCGTCCTTCCAAAGAAGTTGCCGGAAAGCTGACAGTAACTTTTGTGCCAACGTTTGGCAGACTTTCTATTTTTAGTCCATAATCCTTTCCAAATATAAGTTTTATTCTAGAATTAATATTTGCAAGCCCTATGCTTCTTTTATCCTTAACATAATTTTGTTCATTACTGTGCTCATCAATTGCATCACTTAACCTTTCAAGTTCATCGGGTTGTATGCCCACACCATCATCTTCTATAATAAACACAATCTCCTCATTTTTGATTTTGCCATATATGCTAAGAGTACCTGTACCGTCTTTCTTTTCAAGGCCATGGTATACCGCATTCTCAACAATTGGTTGCAAAATCATTTTTGGTATCCTGCAGTTCATTATTTCATCATCAACATCGACTTTTACATTAAAACGTCCCAAGAAACGTATTTTAATAATTTTGAAATACTTTCCTATTATCTCTATCTCAGCTTTAACATCAACAACATCATCACTCTTTATGCTATATCTGAAAATATCCGCCATGGCAGTTGAGATTTCAACTATCTCGTCAATATTAAAAGCGATTCCTATACTTCTCATACATTCCAGGGTATTATAGAGAAAATGTGGATTTATCTGATTTTGAAGTGCAGACAGTTCTGCCTGTTTCTTTAAAAGTTCCATCTGGTACAATTTGTCCTGTGTAGTAAATACCCGTCTAGCCATTTGCTCTACCTTATCCAGCATTATGTTAATGTTTTGAGCTATAAAGCCGATATCACCATCAAGTTTAAGATTAATTCTCTGTTTTAGATTTTTCTCTCCAATTTCTCTTATGGCATTTACTATTTTTACTATTGGAGAAGTAATGCTGATATTTATAATAGCTCCAATTAATATAAGCAGGATTACCATAATAACTGCAGTTAATAAAAGGTTGTCCTTAAAAAATGATATATCATCTCTTACTTCATTTGATGGTGTTTTACACTCAATGGTACACTGAATGTCTTCAATAATACGAGTGGTATAGATGTATTTTCCTGATTCCAATTCTTTATTACTATTAGTCTTGCTATCATTATTCTTGCTATTATTCCTGTCGCTTTCTGAATCACTGTTGTTTGAAATTATTACATTATTATTTTGATCATACAGATTAATTATTGTATTTTTTGAGATTTTAAGCTGTTCAATTAAATTATTAAGTTTTCCTACATCGCAAATTACTACGGCAGTTCCAATCCAACCCATGTGTTCACGGTCTTCTCCTGAATAATATATAGGAACAAGATATGCAAAATAATACTTTTTTTCCCGAACTGAGTCGTCCTTAGTCATAAAATTAGAAAATATAGGTACTACAAAATCATTTCTCTCAAAACTATAATTTTTTTCAAGAAGCTTAATATAATATCTTATATCCGGGTCATCCTTCAGGATACTAATTATTCCTTCCGTATTATATAATACTAGTGCGGAGATGTATTCACTTTTATCTGCAATATAACCTACAGCATCCATTATGTAGTCTCTCGCTTCAAGCCTTTTTTTAATGGTATCGGCAACAAGATATTCCTGTACATATTTATTATAACCAATTGCAAATCCTGATCTTTTAATATCTTCAATTATTACACTCAGATTGAATTCCAGTTGATTCATAGTATCTTGTGCATACATTTTTATCCGGTCAATCATTGTATAACTAAGACAAGTATAAAATATCCCGTTTACCAGCATTATTACACAAATTGAAAAGCTAATTAGTAAATACAGCTGATGACTGAGCTTAAGTTTTCTAAAACCAAATATCTTTATTATATGTCGCATCGCACATCATAGTCCCCTCTCACTCATAAATATATATAATACAAAAATGATTCTGCAAGGAACAAATTAGATTTTTGCATACCTCCATTTAGGTGCAAGTGTGCACCTTTATTCACTAAGGTAACATAAGCGCATAAAAATTTTATATGCATTTTCTTTTGTGCGTTATCAATAGCTGAAAATATTTATGGTATATTATTAGGTAATCTTCGTACGGCTAAATGATTTTAAGCAAGCAGTGTTAGTATATTATTTAATTCCAATCTTTTCTATACTGCGAAGGTGTACAGGAAAACTGCCTTTTAAAAGTTTTATTAAAATAGTAATAGTCATTATAGCCGGCCTCCGCTGCGACTTCCGAGATGGTTAGAGTTGTATCTTTTAAAAGTTTGCAAGCCCTTCCCATCCTCTTTGATGTAAGATATTCAGAAAAAGAGTTTCCTGTAAGATTTTTAAACAAATAACAGCAGTAATTAGGGTTAAGGTAAAACTGATCAGCAAGGTCTTTCAATTGCAGATTTTTTTTAAAATTTTCATTTATATAATTAAGAAGATTTTTAAAATTTACATTATGAATTTTATTCTCCACATCCATAATCTTATTCACTGAATTAACGTTAGTTATATTTCTTTTTTTATCAAGATGCTCCTTCAACCTTTCAAGAATCGAATCGGCAGCATCTTTACTAATAGGTTTAAGGCAATATTCAAAGGCACCGAGGGTTATAGCATCCCTTGCATATTCGAATTCTGCAAATCCACTTATTATGACAAATTCTGTATCTCTATCTTCATTACGGATTTTTCTCATTAATTCTATTCCGGAAATCTGAGGCATTCTAATATCGGTAAATACGACATCAGGGTTATTATCAAGAATAATATCAATTGCATCCATAGCTCTGGTTGTTTGATTAATAACCTTAAACCCCATCTCATTCCACTTGAATGTTTTCGAAATTCCCAGAAGTGTCCATGGCTCGTCTTCAACAAGTACTACTTTATACATTCATATTCACCCCATATTTATAACTATCTGATGATTATCTTAATTATCTTATCACCATGAAAATTTGCTTTATTTATGGTATCGAAGTAAATTTTCTTATACTCGGGTAAACATACCATAGTACAAAATGTTTGGAAAATATTTTTAGTCTTCTTATACAATTAATCAATTATTTTATAAACATAATTTTATCATACATTATTAAAAATATTAATACTATTTTAAATATTTTTGAATTTGTATATTATATTCAAGAACTGTCCCCACTTATTCTACTCACTTATTCCATTTATTCTATTTTTTATTAAAACAAGCTGCCCTGGAAAAATATCAAGGCAGCCTGTTTTAGTTTTGTTAGCTATTTAATTCCACTAGTTTACCCCACTATTTAAGTCCTGCATTGAGCTCATCAATTACCAGGTTAACCTTGTCCTCTTTCGATTTCAAAAAGTCATTCCAATCCTTATCTGGATCCGTGGAACTTATGATTATTTGAATAACAGCATCTTTCATGTCATTTGCAAAACTTCCATACTTATCTTTGTTAGGTGCTTTGAAGGTTGAAAGCGCATAGTTTGGAGCTATTAAAGCAGCATTTTTTTCACACCATTTACAATAATCATATGCATCTTTGCCCGCATTGGTAGATTTAATATTGGGGTCAAGGAATCCAAACCCTTCAGTTATCCCTATTGGTTGATAAGGAAGTTGCCCAATATATGTAGGGTTATCCTTGGGTCGTTCATATCTCTTTGTCTCCTCATTGTAAGGCCACAGGTACTTGACACTATCTCCTTCAAATTCCCAATCTATACCTCTTATACCTATTTGTCTTGTGAAATAACCTTCATCCGTGAGCATCCAATCCCAAGCTTTCATCAATCTGTCGAATTTTGCATCTGACATTTTGGCACTAAAAAGACTTACGCACCAAAATTCAGTATCTCTTATGGCTGCAAATTTACCATAAGGTGTCTTGACTTTCATGTAGGTAATATCTTCGGGCTTAAGACCTTGTATATTCTCGGTCATTTTAATTCTCTTATCATGTAAATTATAGGCAAATATGTTATCATAATATACTGCTATTTCACCTGCCTGGAATTTCTGCGACGGTTCATCGCCTTTACAAAGGGCATTGTCTACCCATATGATGCCTGCATCATAAAGTCTCTTTATCTCCTTTATAGCTTCCAGATATTCCGGTGCTCTTGCATTCCATTCCCATTTACCATCCTTTTTTGTATACCCGCCTGATCCAATTACCCCGGCGGTAAACTGTTCTACCCCAAGAGAATTGGGCCATGCCCAGGTAGTGCATGCCAAGCCTGCAACCTTGTTCTTTCCTACTCCTCCCGGATCTTTTTCTACACACTGTTTTGCAAATTCTACCATCTCTTCCCATGTGTAAATATCATCTTCTTTGACAAGGCCCAGTTGTCTTGCCCAATCTTTTCTGTAGATGAAACCTCTGCAGGATATATCACCAACAAGAGTAGTATCCTTGCTGCAAGGCCATACATACTTTTTGCCATCAACCATTAAGGCATCATCAACTTTCATGGCATCCATGTGTTTCTTAACGTTCGGGTATTTATCTATACCCTTTATCTCCTTAATAAGACCTGCTTTTACCCATTTTTCATAATCATTTGCCATAGAAAGCTTCATATCCCAATAAGTAACATCCGGTACATCACCTGAAGACATCCAAATCATAACCTTTTGCTGCCAGTCATTCCATGTGATGGGCAGAAAGTTAAACTCAATGTTGAATTTCTCCCTCCATGTCTTTAGAACCTCACATTTAAGCCATTCATTTTGCGCATTATGTATGTTCATGTTGTAAACATAAGTTTTGCTACCGTCGTCAATCTCTACACCTGCTTCTGTCGTCTTTTCTTCGCCTTTAGTGTCACTGCCTTGTTTTACTGTACATGCTGAGAACATTGTAACAACAAAGCAAATTACCAGTATTAATGCAATAATGTGTGTAAGTTTTTGTTTTGACCTCATAATAAGATCCTCCTATTTAAAACTCGTGGTCAGGGGCTTAGAAGCCCCAAACTACGGTATATTTTCCTTTCG
>DAOSDD010000206.1:0-8036 GCA_035362115.1 Clostridiales bacterium
AATATATTTCTTTTGTAGTTTTGAGCGAAGTGTTAATCATCCAGTAAATCGGGAACAGGGTAACAATAAGGAATATTGCTATACTCAAATAAAGAAACAGTTTTTTTAGTTTGTCAGATTTTTTGCCAGTAATCATTTTGATCCTCCTATTCCTCCAGTAGTTTTCTGGTTACTTTATTGATTAACACAATCATAAATGGTAAAGATAACACCGAAGAGGCAATTCCCTTGGAAAGTAATGAGCTCTTAAATGCCGTAATAAATAGGTAAAACCTATACCATAGACATTGGGAACTTTTTCAGTTACATCTTTGGCACACTGTCTTAATTTCTCCCATGTTTCAGGAGCCTTGTCCCAACCTGCTGCCTTGAGGTAGTCCTTACGATAAAGAAGTGCAGTACTGCTAAGATAATAAGGGATTGCATAAACTTTGCCATTAAAAGTTGCTGCTGCTTTTGATTGAGTAGAAAGCTTGTGGCCACTGGACTCAATTTCAGACAGGAGATCTTCAGTATCCAGCAAAAGATCTGCATCATAATACTGTCTGAGCAGATAAAGCGTCATATATGCTACATCTGGAACCTCACCGGATTCAACAGCTACGCTGTATTTCTCACCAAAGTTAGCATTTGGAATCATTTCTACAGTGACATCACATGTTCCAGTCTTCTTACCATAATCTTCAAGGCGTTCAATCAATGCATTGTCAGCTTCGGCACTAAATGATTTTTTTATCCAGACACGTACATTCGGCTTTTCAGTTAGTTTATCAGTGATTGCACCATCTTGCGTCTGAGTAGGAGTGTCTTGATCTTTCATTGATGTTGATCCATTATTCTTGGAACACCCGGTAAATACCATCATAATCGATAGTATTACTGCCATTAAGAATGCCAGTTTCTTCATAATATACTCCCCCTTAATTGACTTTGTTTTGATTAAATTATTACTACAGCTGTAAGAAGTACTTCTTTACATTCATAATTGTATACGATACTTATAAAAAACAAAATCAAATAATTTTATGTTCTGCAGCAAATATTTTAGCTTTTTTATTGTTTTTTTCTTCCACAAATAAATGGCATAGTTAATGCAAAATATTTAATATAAAAATACAACATTCTTTAGATTGCTTTTTTAACCCAAGCATCAAGAAGTCTCTCGCTTCTACAAGCGGGAGTTGAACTGATGCAAATTAAAATAACAACCTTGTTCAGTGGGGGATTACAAGACCCCCACTGAATCCCCGAGCGAAGCGAGTTTGCTTACACTGGAAGAGCACGAATTTTAATTGCTACCATGGTGCCCTTTCCAATTTCAGTTTCTACACTGACACCGTACTCCTGCCCAAAATAAATTTTTACCCGCTCATCTATATTATGAAGACCAATACTATTCATCTTCTGATACCCGGTCAAAATGTTTTGCAGTACATCTTCCGAGATTCCTTTTCCATTGTCACTTATACGTATATAGATATCATTTCCATCCCTTTCCACTTTGACTGTAATGATACCTTTTCCTTCCATATCTGAAATTCCATGAAAAATCGCATTTTCTATTACCGGCTGCATCAAAAGTTTTGGGATCTGATAATTTGCGACCCATGGCTCATAATTGTATTCGATTTCAAAACGGTCAAGATAACGGATTTTCTGAATATAGACATAGTGTCTGACATTTTCAATCTCCTGTTCTATTGTTATTAAATCTGTTTTAGAGGAAGTGAGTTTTAAAAGCTTAATCAACGAAGTTATAAGGTAGCCAATTTCATCATTCATATTAAGCCGCGCCAATATTTTAACAGAATTAAGCGTATTATATAGGAAATGAGAATTAATTTGCATCTGTAAAAAGGACAGTTCCATTTCGCGTTTCTTTTTTTGTTCCTCCAGAAGCATATCTGAATAATTATTAATCCTGTCAGCCATTTGGTTGTAACACAATATAAGATCACCGATTTCATCATTGTAATCAACCCTCGCATGCGTCATAGGTCCATTTTCACCCTGTTTTAGCATCACGTTTCTCAAACTGCTCAAACGTTTTGAAATAGAATGAGATATGAAAAATGACATTATAAATGCTATAGCAAAAGCTACTAAAATCGCAAGTATGATGGCAGCTTGCAAAAATTTTATAGGAGACATAAGCTCCTCAAATGGCGTTATATAGACAATATTCCAGTTATTCCGATAAATTGTGTTATATGTAATTAAATGCTGCTGACCGTCAACTACACCGAAAAAATATCCTTTATTGTTTTTTTGGGTTTGACTGGAGAGTTCTTCATAAATCTGACGATATAACTGCCTGTCTTTTTCTTCCTCACACATACCTGAAACTTGATTTCCCTGCTCATCAATAATATACAGCGTTGACCCTTCTTTTTTTTGAATAAGGTTTTCATAAGTATTATAAAGATTTCTTTCACTAATACTGAGCACCATATAACCCAGTGTTTTTAACTGGCTATGGTCTGAAATTCTTTTTATCGCTGAAAATGTCTTTGTATCATCAGGATAATACATGGAATCTGCTATTGTGCGATGAGTCGTCAACCACATAATCTTATTATGGTTATCATAGAATAATTTACTACATTCTTTTGTAAATTCAGTCAGATCCTGTTCACAACGTCCCCATGATGCGTAAGGAATTGCTTCTTGCGTTACAACAAACATATAGTATCCTTCAATCTTTGCAGAAAATGCCGTTGCTGCAAGCTTGTCCATAAGAAAATAGTAGTCGTTTAACATGGTAGAACTTTGAATTAACAATTTCTCATATTCTTCTCTGTCCATGTCGCAATATTTACGAAATTTATTCATAAAATTTTCATCTACATATAATGTGTTTAATCTCTCAACCATATTATCCAAAATTAGATTCACACTTTTATTCACCTGCGATATGGCTTCCAGATTATTCTGGCTGACTTGACTTACCAATATGTTTCTAGATACCTTTACAGCCACCACAGATAAAAAGCAAATTGATAATATAATAAGCAACATATTACTGAACACCAGTTTCCAAGTAATGCCTATTCCTTTTACAACTTCTTTTACTTTTATTTTTACTTTAAAGCAGTTTCTCATAGATATTCACCACTCAATGATTATTAAATCTGTCTTCTTTCTTTCAAACTAATCCGATATTTATATGGAGTCATACCTGTAGTACGTTTAAAAACTTTAATAAAATAGCTTGTATTATTATAGCCGCACCGTAAAGCTACATCCGTGAGTTTTACATGACTTTCCAGAACCAGCTTTTTTGCTTTTTCCATTCTGATTCGCGTTAGATAGTGGTTAAAACTTTCTGACATTTCCCTACTAAACAGCTGGGATAAGTATGCATAATTTATATAAAAATGTTCCGCTGTATTTTTAAGGGAAAGCTCCGGATTTTCATAATTACTTGATACATACTTCAATACGTCATTGATGATGTTGCTTTTTGGAGTATTAACATTGGAGAACAAGTACTCCATGAGGAGGTTAAATATGCTCCTGAACCATCTTTCCATTTCCGTAAAAGAATGATAATTCTGTATTTCATCAAACATATTAAATTCCTGCTTTCCAAGTAACTCATTTACATTTCCCCCTTCTGATTCTATCTTCTTTGTCATTAACAGAAGTGCTTGTATTAATGCGCTTGTTAATAATCCTCTCGAAACCTGAGTAATGGACATGCTATCTAAAAGCTGTCCAGTCAATGTATAAAACCTATTAAAATCTCCCATTAAGAGTAGCTTTTCCCCTGCTATCAGATATTCCTTAATATCCTTTGTACTAACTGCTTTTTCATCCTGCTTGCTTATATATAGCAGCACCTGCTCGTTAATATGGAACTTACGCATTAGTGCATTTTTTGCCTGGTAGAATGCTATATGAAATTTTGATACTTCACTAAAGCATTTACTTACACCAACTGTAACTGCTATATTTTCCTCATCAAACATAGCTACTATATTTTCCGCCAACAATAATGATTGAGTATCATTCTGACTTTCTACCAATACAGCATAGCTATAGCTGGAAGGCCGAAACAAAATCCCCTCATAATTCATAAAGTCTATCAACAGATCAAATCCTTTTGCTTCAAAAAGCTCCAATGACAGCTCGTCTATGCAGGAGTTGCTAACATGAATATAACAACAAGCATACTGCTCATAAATTCTCTGTTCTTCCAGCTCAGAAAACATGTTTTGTACCTGTTGCCCGCTCAAATACTCTTTTTCATTTAGTTGGCACAACAGTTTCCAAACACCTTCACTAGTTTTCATCATCTGGTTTTTCCTTTTTATTAGAATTTTGGGAGAAAAACGTTCCATTGTTTCCAATATATCTTCGAAATCGATTTCCGGTTTTAGAAGGTATTCATCAAACTGAAGCCTAACTGCTTCACGTGCAAAATCAAACTCGTTGTAAGCAGTTAAAATTATGATAACAATATCGGGATTCAGCATTTTCAGCTTACCGCCAAGCTCAAGACCATTCATTCCGGACATGTTTATATCAAGAATCGCTATATCTGGTAAATTTTTCTCACAAATCTTTAATGCAGATTTAGCACTCTCCGCAGTGCCAATAACATCATATCCATAGCTTTTCCAATCAACAGAATGAAGAAATCCTTGAATGATCAGTCTTTCATCGTCTACCATAAGGACTTTAATCATGTCAGTATACCTTCTCTTTCTATATGATTCATATATTAATCATAAAAATCCAGTTTCAGCGACTGGAACTCAGTACAACTAAAGTCGGCAGGTTCAAATATTCGTACCCGCGCCTATATTAATAAATTAGTCGCACAAAGTGTACTGCATGTATTTCTTATTAATATCAAAAAGTTAATAATAGCCACTCCGTATTTTATTAATATAATACCATAAATTTGTACAGATAAAAAGCAAATTTATCAAGCGCACTTTCTTCCTATCTTAAAGAAAAGCTTGGGACCCCTTGAAGTTCAAGGGTTCTCAAGCTTTTTATATGTTGCGTCATATGTTGCTATAATTTTTATAATCTACTATAACAATCTCCCGAAACCTGTATGCGCAACCGGACCCTTTAACATCTTTTCAACAACACCTTCTTTTAAGTAGGCGGCAATGATACTGAATACTTCATCTATTGCTTCACCATACAAAGCTACTATCTCTTCCGTATGAGCAAATGTAGGATAAATACTGACTCCCGCAAGAAATCCCCTTTCAAGCATCAGTTGTACATATAAGGTGTTTAGCTGCTGAGAAAGCTGGTGGTCAAATTTGAAATGGGCAAGGCAAGGATAACCTTCTTCTACTACAACAGGCAAACCATGTTTACATCCATATTGCTTCCACAAGTCCTTAATTCTTCTTCCTATTACACCCACATGTCCGGCAACATCGTACTTTTCAAGTTTATCAATAGTTGCCAGGGCTGCTGCCGGGCCGACACTCTCCGTCCAATAAGTGCTGCTGATAAATGAACTATGCGCTCCCTGCATAGCGTCTTTTGTTCCTATAGCAGCAGCCATAGGATGTCCATTTCCCAATGCTTTCGCAAAAATTGCAATATCAGGGTTGACTTTGAACCTTAAATGGGCACCACCAAAGTTGAGCCTCCAACCTATTGTAATCTCATCAAATATTAGCAAAATACCCCTTTTTTCGGTTTCACTACGTACAAATTCCAGAAATCCGCTTTCGGGATCTTTATATCTGCAGGGTTCCATGATAACCGCAGCAAGCTTGTTTCCATGCTGATCCAATACTTTCTGAAATTCTTCCCAATTACCATGTTTGAAGGTAACTGCCGTATTGCGAAGCTCACCCGGTACGCCCAAAGGCTCCAGCCCGGGTAATAGATGCCCTCTTAATGCATCATTCTCACCAAGATTTGCAGCCAGATACCAGTCCTGCCAACCATGGTAACCGGATATAGCTACAATGGAACGATCTGTAGTAGCTCTTGCTATTCGAACTGCTACAGCTGCTATTTCCCCACCGGTTCTGGCAAATCTCACTTGCTCCGCCCACGGATGAATTGCAAGAAGCTTATCTGCAAGATACACCTCTTCAGGAGGATTCAATGTGCTCATACTTCCCAGGTTAATTCTTCTCATAACTGCTCTTGTTACATCAGAATCCCTATAACCCAGCAGGCAGGAGCCAATTCCATTTGTAGACATATCATAATAATGCCTGTTATCCATGTCCCAGACCTCACAACCACGAGCTTCTCTGAAATAGGCAGGCCATACATCCGGTGCCAGCATTTCAGGACGTTTGCTCAGGAGCTGCACCCCTCCGGGAATAATTGTTTTAGCATGCTTATATAAATCCTGCGTTATTGAACTTTCATTTGCAGTCATTAATTGCTCCGTGCCGTACTTAGCAAAACACATATCCTCACCACTCCTTTTATCAATGGAAAACTGGATTTTATTACAAATTTTATATCCTGCAAAAATATCTTTTCATTAGCTGATTAACTATTGTTTGATTTCTATGCTATATATCTTGCACTTTTTTGCATAGAATCTTATTCCAATTTTTTTACCCAAATATTTATTATTAATTATATTACCGTTTTTAAAGTCAAGCTTCATATTCAAACCGTTGCCAACAACCGGTATGCAGTCTTCCAATGAAAACCCTTCTATAACTTCTGTAGGATTTATATTATAAATCGCTGCATAAATACTTCCATCAGTACCTGTATCAGCGTTAATCAATATATCTATTTTTTGTCTTTCACAAATAAAATCGTCTAAATTGAATTCAAAATAGTCTTTAATATTCATATATCTTAATCTATCTTTTTCATATGTGAGAAAATTAAAGTTGCCTGCATATGATATCAAATTTGGTAATGCTTCCTCATGCTTATAGTCTACACCATGATATGCTACAAGACATTTATCACCAACATTGAATATACCGGGACATACATATATACCACCCATATCATAGGGAGTATCATTACCAGCTATTATAGTCCTATCATCTCTTTTAAACCTTATACCATCTCTGCTGAAAGCCATCTCTACATTAAGAGTATCATCAACATGGTCATACATTGAAATAAACATGAAGTGTGCTTCATCTGAACCTGATTCATATTTTGAAGCTGCTGTATTATAAAAATCAACTCCATACTTATCCAATTCGTCAATTTCAATTATTGTTTTTGGAACAGGCCAGTCAGTCAAGTCAGTAGTTTCAGATCTTGCTATTGATCTTTTGTAATCATATTCCCAATTTCTGAAATATCCTACATATTTTCTTAGCTTTCTATCATAATATACCACTGACTGGGTATCGCTTCCAAAAGGTGCACATGGTCTCCTAATAAAACATTTATATTCAGGTACACCTTGTTTCCAGTTTATGCCGTCAGCTGAATAAGCAAGTCCCATTAGGTAAAAGGCTCTTGAATAAGGTTCATGCCAGGTTTTAGTTGCCAGTTGATGAACCATCCTGTACCTTGCATTTTCCGGTGAAGTTGGATCTATAAATATAGTATGTCCGTGGAAACCAACATTTCCTGCTAATTTGGAATTATATACTATATTATTTTTAGTGCTGCCTTCATATTCATATATCCCTAACTCAGGTTTTATCCAATTTTCCCCGTCTTTACTTTCAGCATAACACAGGAATCCATCATGGTCATTTTTGTATTTGCTGTCCCATGCTTCGTACCACATTCTATAGAGACCGTCTTCATATAGCATGGTTCCCCAGCCTGTTGACATTGATTCCCAAGGTTTGTCCGCCTTTATAAAAGGTGTCCCTTTTTTAGGTATACATACATTGAATGAACAGCTGCCTTTAGCTAATAGCTTTCCATGATAATTAGCTATCCATTTTCTATCGTACATTAAATATTTTCTGTCCATGATTTATATACTCTCTCCTGTCTTTTATTTTTATTTCAAAACATATACTGCAAAAATTGATGCATTTTCAATATATAATCTTAATTTGAAATTTCCTCTTCCCAATTCTCTCAAGCTTCTATCTTTCCAGGAA
>DAOSDD010000207.1:0-3203 GCA_035362115.1 Clostridiales bacterium
CAGGAATACAATGGATATTATTTATCCGGTTCATGGGATATTAGCTCAATAGAAGAAGAAGAATGGACTATAAGGGCAACAGCCTATGCTGAAGATGGAGGAACGGCTTCAGAAACCCGCAGAGTTTTCATAGATCACAAAGGTCCCCCTGTACCTGCAAACTTTAGTGCGGAGGTTTCCTCTAACAATACAATTTCATTCACCTGGGATACTGTAGAAGGTGCAGAAAAATACTATCTTAAAAGGGAATATGCCAATCCTGAATATATTGGTTCCTCCCAGCAAACTATATATCATCCTGATCATAGTTACGAATGGTCCGGATTATATACAGAAAGGCCTTACATCTTTACACTAAGGTCGGTAGACACGATTGGTAATCAAAGTGAAGCTGCATCAGTCATTATTGAGATTCATCAAGGACCGGAAATTGTTTTAGATGATGGATATAATGTTTATACAAAAGACAGCAATTATGTTTTAAAAGGAACAACAGTTCCGGGTGCTGTGGTTAAAGTAAATGGAGAATCGGTTTCGGTAGATGAAGGCGGAAAATTTTCTTATAACAGTGTGCTTACAGTGATAGATAACAGTTTTACTATAGCTTCAGAGAAGGATGGTGTTACTCATACTGTCAAACAAAGGGTGACATTTGATACCAAAATTCCTACTATCTCCACCTTCACTCCAAATAATAATGCATATTTTAGTGGAAATAAGGCACAAATTAAAATTTCAACCTATGATAATACTTATATTGGACGCCAGGTTTTACAGGTGAAAAGAAGCGAAGAATTACCCTGGGAAGATATTTTTGAAATACCTTATGGCCAAACAAGTCCTTATTTCGATACTACAGTAGATATTGGCGATGGAGGCCCTTTAGAGGATGGCTCATACAAGTTCAGGCTGCTGGTTTGGGATAGAGCAGGAAATGTTGCCGGGGAAGATCTGGTAAGAGTATGGAATATAGACAACACCAGGCCGGAACCTCCCACAAATCTAACAGCAGAAGAAGAGATAGGTAAAATAATATTATCGTGGGATGCCAGCACATCATCGGATCTTAAAACATCTTCACAATACAAGCTTTATCGCTCGACAAAAGCCGGAGGCAACTATGTTCTAATTGGAACTACCTCCAATACAAGATATGAAAACACAACTGTATCTGAAGGTGTTACATACTATTATGTTGTTACCGCAATTGATAAGGCAGAAAATGAGAGTGAGTATTCAAATGAAATTTCGGTTTCCCCTGAGAATGATATCACACCACCTGAATTTAGAAGCCTTCCCTATGACGGAAGAAAATATGGAGGAGGAGAAGCTAGAATTTCTATGGAAGCTACAGATAATTCTCCTAAAGGAGTAGAAAAATTCATACTGGAGTATTCCAATGATAATGGGGCCTCGTGGAAATCCCTTACTCTTGGAGCATCTTCAAAAACAGTTGGTGAAGTAAAAGTTTATTATCGAGATTATAATATGAGTACAACAGGTATGGTTTCCGGAGACTATATTTTTCGTTTTTCCGCAGTAGATTATTCAGGAAACACAGCAACTACAGATCGGAATTTGATTTTTGACCTTTCAGTTGCTTCTATACAAAACTTGACAGCTCGGTCAGGAGAAGGATCAATAATTCTTGAATGGGAAGTTCCTCCGGATAATGATATTAGCTCATATGACATAATGCGTTCTACATACTATAGTGGGGGTTACAGTACAATCAAAACTATCTATGGAGGGGATACTAAAACATATACTGATACTACGGCAAGTTTAGATAAGACATTTTATTACAAGGTTGTAAGTAAAGATTCATATTATCCATATCCAAATCAATCTGTTAGCAAAATTGTATCGGCTGTTGCAAGGGATGACATTACACCACCGCAGATTACTTATATTAATATAGAAGATTTGGCTAAAATTGGAGGCAAGACAATAAATTTAAATGTACGTGCTACTGATAACAAAAAACCAATAAAGGTTGTTTTCTTGGGCTCACAGGATGGAGGTGCTACATGGGAACCTCTTAACATTAAATGGATCAACAGCACTATTCTGCCTGATAATGTTACATACAGTTTTACCTATAACTGGACAACAACAGGCTTTACTTCAGGGGAAATACTTGTGAAGATAATAGTTAAAGATGAAGCAGGTAATGAAGGGGAAGCTGAAAGAACGTGGAATCTGGATCTTTATGTTTCTCCGGCGACAAATTTACGAACTACTCCCGGCGATGGAAGTATTCTAATAGAATGGGATCCTGTCACGGATGAAGACATTAACAGCAGCAATGCTTATAACGTAATGAGAAGTGAAAATTCCGGCGGACCATACTCAGTTATAAGATATGAGCTGGGGAAAAACACTACCCAATATACTGATACAGGAGTGCAGACGGGAAAGACATATTATTATGTAATTCGTTCAAGGGATAATTTTGGAAATGAGACCCTGTCTTTGGAAATTGCTGCCATGCCTGCAGGAGACGAGATACCTCCGGTTATAAATGCTGTTACGCCGGATGTGGGTGCTACAATAGGTGGACCTGTAAATTATGTGCTTAGAGTTGAAGCAAGTGATAATGCCGGTATGGAAGGATCCACAGCTGAAATTGAATACTCAGTCGATGGAGAAAACTGGACGCAAGTAAATCAAAACATAGAAGGACCTTATAATCTATTAAACAATAAATTTTATTTCACAGCCAGATGGAATCTAATTGACCTGGTCAGCGGCAATTACAAGATTCGTTATACAATTACCGATGGTGCCGGGAATTCATCAAACCTGGTAGCTGATTATTATGTAGACAGAACAGGACCTTCAGCACCCGGAAATCTCCTGGCAACCTATGGGCAAAAAGCTATAGGCCTTGTGTGGGAGGTTGTACCTGAAACAGATGCAGCAAGTTATTATATTTATCGTGCGAATACTTTAAATGGCGAATATACCAGAATTAAAATTATAGACATTATTGATGGGGAAGAATGTAATATATATTCAGATAACACAGTAATGGAAGGGATTACTTATTTCTACAAGGTTACTTCGGTAGATAAATTTTACCAGGAAGGTCCTGCCTCCAACATAGCCTCAGCAGCAGCCATATCCGATACAACACCTCCTGTAGTTACACTTATTGAACCTGATCATCATACCGTACTCGGCCTTAATGCACAAATAAC
>DAOSDD010000207.1:3303-8024 GCA_035362115.1 Clostridiales bacterium
CCTTCTGTAACCGGGCTTAAAGGAACCGCCTTCGGAGGAGACATTGTACTTGAATGGGATAGTATACCCGACAGGGATCTGGCATATTTTCTGGTTGAAAAGAAGGATAGATTAGGTAAGTACCAGGAAGTAAAAAAGGTATATAATATATTGGGGTTAAATATCTCCGACCTGGAACCGGGAGTTGATTACCGGTTCAGAGTTACCGCTTTTGATAAAATGGGAAATCAGGGAGAACCGGCGGAAATTATAGTGAACTCAGGTTCTGATTCAACTCCTCCCATAGTAACTTATGAATACTCTTCTCATAAAATATATAGCGGAAATAATAGTATTAACATTAACCCCTTTATAGCAAAAGATAATGTGGGTGTTAAGAAGCTGATACTTGAATATTCTGTTGATATGATTAACTGGATAAATATTTGTGAAAGAGTCATTGATAAACCTGCCAGACAGGTACGTTTTAATGAAAACTGGGATGTTTCGTCTTTAGCGGAAGGAGACTATTTTGTAAGAGCTCTTGCCGAAGATGAAGCAGGGAATATGAGCTTACCTTCTGAAGCTGCCATATATACTGTTGATCATACAAAGCCTGCTGCACCATTTGACCTTACTTTTACTGCAACTGCCGGATACATTGAAGTAATGTGGAAGTATTTGGCTGAAAAAGATTTTAGCTTCTTTAAGCTGTGGAGATCTGAAAGTGAGGACGGAACCTATGAAAATATTACTCCGGGTTATTATGTCTATATGGGCTACAGAGATCGTACAGTGGAGACCGGAAAAACATACTATTATAAGGTTACTGTAGTTGATGTGGCAGATAATGAAAGTGAACCTAGTGAAACTATTATAGGAAGCCTCACTGAAGACAAAATTGCTCCAACAATTTATTTTAGAAACCCTTTAGAAGGAGATATCCTTAACTCAAAAGCTCTGTTTTCTATTAGTTTTAGTGATGACCTTGCATTGAAAAGCATGAAAGTTGAATACCGGAAAGAAGGTTCCGGAGATGGGGATGACAGCTGGGAAGTAATAATTACCAGAGACTACAATCCTGATGGTTTGAGTAAAAAAAGCTATGCAAATGAAGAATTTTACTGGGAAAATAAAGGGCTTCCCGAAGGCCGGTACAAAGTAAGAGTTACTGTTGAAGATAGTGCCGGAAATATTACGGGACCATTAGTTATGACATATCTTGTCAATAATGTAGCTCCGCCAAAACCAACCATAACTGCAGAAGCAGGAGGATGGCAGGCTAGCCTTAACTGGATTTCGGATAATAATATAGAAGACTTCCATATGTATAAACTGTATAGAACCACTGTCCTTGGAGGCAGTGCAAGAAATATTTTATCAACCGGTGAAAAATCCTTCAATGATATTGGGATTCAGCCGGGTATTAGATATTACTACTACGTAAGGGCATATGATATATATGGAAATTACAGCCAGAGTGATACGGTTTCTGTAATTCCAACCGCTGAAGATAAAATCCTGCCTGTTGCAGATGCAGGAGATGAACATATTTTGGTTGTCGGTATGGAAGGATTTTTCGACGGAACCTTATCAAGTGACAACCATAGAATAGCATCCTATCACTGGGATTTCGGAGATGGAGGTACCGCTGTAACATCCCGGCCCACACATTCATACAATGCGGTTGGAGATTATACGGCAACCCTGACAGTAACGGATCCTGCAGGGAATACAGCCGTAGATACAACCGGTGTTAAAGTAGTATCAATTGATGAGGTGGGAATCCTTGAAGTAAAAGTAATTGATGATGTGACAGGGGAACTTCTGCCCGGATCAAGTGTTGTTATAGACTATCCTGACGGAGCAACTCATAAAACCACAACAAACTCTGTAGGCGCTGCATTTGTTATAGCTCCTCCGGGAGATTATGAAGTTTATGCATTCAAAACAGACTTCAGGCCTGCCTCCGCTAAAGTCACAATGGTAAGAGGTCAGAAAAACACTGTTATGATAAGGCTCCCAAAAGGGTCGGTAGTCACAGGAGAACTGAAAGCAGAAAGAATGGATATAGATGAAATTATTGCTGCCGGAATTGACATAACAGATCCTGCCAATCAAAACGCATATAAATTTGAAATAGGATTAGGCTTTAATATGCCTGATATACCGATTATTGCCACAAAACATAAATTCATTCGCCCGGCAAATGCTCCCCAAAATTACACAGTTTCCGAGGATGGAAGTAAAATCATTATTAGGGAACGTATAGATGAGGAGGGAAAAGGAAGCGGAAGAATTTTCTTCGGTGAAAAGATTGACGCATCTTTTGATGTTCCTGCAATGGCTTATATGGTTATCCCGGGCAAAACCACCTGGCTTAAGGAGTTCTTTGATATAGGATTAACCATTCAAAATGCGGCAGGGCCCGAGTTTGTTATCGAAGATGCATGGGCAAGGCTTACAATTCCGGATGGACTTTCGCTTGCTCCTACAAGAGAGGGTCAGCATGAATACGTTGAAATGGGGAGTATTCCGGGTGGGGAAAGCAAAAGTGTAAATTGGATAATAAGAGGAGATAAGAAAGGAGAATACAGGCTAAAAGCTGAATTTAACGGTTTATTAATGCCTTTTGAAGATGAGATAAAACAAATATTCAGAAATGATGAACCTTTCAGGGTATGGGCGGAAGATGCGGTGTTAATGCACATTATAACCCAGGACAGAGCAGATAAAGGTTATCCATATAATTTGAAATTGGGTATCGAAAATATATCTGAAATATCATTATATAACCTTTCTCTTGAGCTTCTTGAGGAAACAAAGGCAAATTACATTTATGCCCCAAATCAGGAACTGATAAAATCAGTTGCTGAGCTTAAGCCGGGAGAGACATTGTGGGGAGAGTATCAACTGATTTCAGCAATAGAAGGGTTATTAAGCCTTAAGCAGTCTTATAACTTAAAAACCGGTGGAAATACAGACATTGAAGAAGAAATGAGTGCCATATCTGTCCCGGAAAACTCACCGGACAATGCTCCCGTGTTAAACCAGGAAAATAAAGATGACGGTACAGTCAACTTAAGCTGGGAACAGGTTGAAGGTGCGCTTGGATACAAGATATATAGAATAAGAGAAGACCTGCGTATTTCCATGGATCCGGAAGAATTGGTTTATAGCTGTAGACTTGAAGGTCTGCCCGGAGAATTGTCTGAAGACATATCTGTAAATCTTCCTGAACCTGACGGGCCAAAGGATTATGTAATTAATACACTTATAGCGGATGGGGAAGATGTAAAAGAAGTAACTCTTCATGCAATAACCGGTTTTTCCTGGATTGAAAATGCAGCTGAGCCCACCATAACCGTTGAACCTGAAACCCTTATTGTGGGAAGAGAAACAGAACTACTTGTCACTGCAAAAGAAGGCGGAAAGCCTGTTCATATCATTGCTAATCCGGCAGAAAGGCCTTCTTACCGCATCAATGGAACTATTGATATAGGAGACTTAGCCAAAAATCAGAGACTAAACGATAATGGGCAGGTAAGGGTTGTTGTGAAGCCTGAAAAGCCCGGACCCATTGAAATAAAATCCTATCTCCTGGGTCGATTCATTACCCGGAAAACAATTAATGCGGTTTTACCGGAAGAGCCTAAACAACCTCAGGGGCTTAAGGCTTCGAAGGGTGATAGAAAGGCCAAGTTGACCTGGTTCCCCAACAGTGAACCGGAAGTGAAGGGATACTATATATACCGGGTAATAGATAACATATGGACAAAAATACACCCGGGAATTTATAAATGTGATAGAAGTGAAGGACTTGTCAGCTATGAAGTTACAGGATTAAATGACAACACAACCTACACTTTCCAGGTATCTGCAGTAGATGCATTTAACAGGGAATCTGTTCCCTCAAAACCTGCACAGGTAACGCTGACTATACCTGAAGACACAATAGCACCATGGGTTGTTGGCAGTAATCCTGTCAGCCGGCAGAAGGATGTACCTGTTGACACTAAAATAATACAAATCTTTTTCAGCGAGAATATTGCATTATGGGAAACTTATGAGAATATCGAGGTTAAAGCAGGGGACGTTACTGTAGAATTCATAGCAGAAGCTGAAATAGGAACAAATATCCTTACTATTACATTAAATGAAGAACTGCCATTAAAAACACATTGCCAGGTTTTTATTCCTGAAGGTGCAGTAAGAGATAAATCCTTTAATGAACTTAAAAGTGAGAACAAAGGTGACTATGCCTATAAGTTGGAATTTTTTACTGAAGCTGAGAATGATACAATTTGTCCTATGTTAATTGCTGCAAGTCCAAAGGAAAATGCCCAATCAGTAACTGTTCATTCAACAATTTTCCTTTATTTTAGCGAGAAGATTGATGAAGGACCGGCTTATGATAATATCATGATAACTGCAAACGGCATAGCTGTTCCACATTCAAAAGAAATTAATGGTGCCAAGATAATCATTAAACCATTAAGCGAGCCAACCTATAAAGGTGTGCTGCCATACAACAGCAAGATAGAAATCTTTGTACCGGAGGGAGCAGTAGTTGATAGTGCAGGCAATGTGTTAAAGAATCAACATGGTTTAAAGTTTTATACCGATACCGTTCCGGATCTAAATGCCCCTAAAATTATAAGAATGAAGCCCTCGGCCAATAGCAGAGATTTACCTTTGGATACCGAGCTTAATATATATTTCAGCGAGAGAATTAAAGAAGG
>DAOSDD010000208.1:0-7965 GCA_035362115.1 Clostridiales bacterium
ACAGCCTTTTGAACTAATTGGTCAATTAAAAAGTAAAGGTGTTAAACTGGCTATTGATGTAGAAGCTGATTCATTTATAGATCGAAATGATGCAGAAGCATATATTGCATTGACAGACGTTTTGTTTTTGAACCAAAGAGCCTTCGACAAATATTGTGGAGCACAGCATTATGCAGAGACACTTGAAGATTTACTTTCCGTTGGGCCACGCATCGTTGTAGTAACAAGGGGTGCTGACGGTTGTTTAGTGAAAACCTCAAAGCAGGAATTCACTTCTCCGGCCTATGATGTAAAAGTGATAGATACAACAGGTGCAGGGGACACCTTTAATAGTACATTTCTCTATGGAATACTATCCGGGTGGGATGAATGCAAGTCAGCACAATTTGCTAATGGAGCAGCAGCTTTAGCTATTGCTGAAATCGGACCTCGTGGAGGTGTGCGACCAATAGTAGAAATAGAAGATTTTATCAGAAAAAACACTTTGTCGAAGGAGTAGAAAAGGAGGAGACCATGCAACTTGAAGCAATTTTATCAGTTAAAGATATTGAAAAGTCATTTCCGGGTAATCAGGTGCTGAAAAAAGTTAGCATGTCTGTTCTACCTGGTGAAGTGATGGGGCTGGTCGGAGAAAATGGGGCAGGTAAGTCAACATTGATGAAAATTATTACTGGTGTTTATTCTTTTGATGCTGGTGAGATTATGTTTGAAGGGCGCAGTGTTTCATTTGATAATCCAAAGGAAGCCCTAAAGCAGGGGATTGCAATTATTCATCAGGAATTCAATCTATTTCAAAATTTATCAGTAGCAGAAAACATTTTTCTTGACCGTAGCGAATATCTTGGGAAATTAGGAAAAGTACAATGGAAAAAAATGGAGAAAGAAGCCCAGGCAGTTCTAGGGGAATTAGGAGCGAATTTTGATGTAGATACTCTTGTGTCAGATATCGGTGTAAGAGAACAGCAGTTGGTTGAGATTGCAAAGGCTGTTTCCTCTAACTCAAAGGTTATTATAATGGACGAGCCTTCAGCTGCACTACCTCAAAATGAGGTTGGTCATTTATTTGATGTTATCAATATATTAAAGAGCAGAGGTTGCGCGATAATTTATGTTTCTCACCGAATGAAAGAAATTGAAGAGATTTGTGATCGTGTAACAGTATTAAGAAATGGTGTTAATGTCGGAACATTGGTCATGGCAAAAAGCAATATTCAAGATATTGTAACCATGATGTGTGGACGTGAAATAGGGGAGTATTATCCTCATACCCTTCATGTAGCAGGAAACACAGCACTTAAAGTATCTGATCTAACAACAGATTTTTTAAAATATATTTCTTTTGAAATTAAAGAACAGGAAATAATAGGACTTTATGGACTTGCCGGTTCTGGTTCTACTGAACTGGCTGAAAGTCTCTTTGGGCTTTCAAAGATAGATAATGGGGAGATAGAAACTAGTGCCGGAAAGGCCGTGAAAGGCAAATATAATCCTAAAAAAGCAATGGAACTTGGTTTCTCTTATGTTCCCCCTGATCGTCATCGTGAAGGAATCGTTAAAGAACTTTCCATCGAGAAAAACCTAATTCTTGCTCAGATGTCTGCCTACACTAAGTTAGGATTTATGAGCCGGAAAAAAATTGAAGAATCTTCTAAGAGTTATATTAAACAGCTAAATATTAGGACAACTTCCAGTAAACAATACCTGTTAAACCTTTCCGGAGGAAACCAGCAAAAAGTTGTTCTAGCTCGCTGGCTTGATGTGGGACCACGAATATTGATTCTTAATGAGCCTACCCGAGGTGTAGATATTGGTGCCAAGGTAGAAATTTACACGTTAATTGATAAATTAGCAAAATCCGGGTTGGCCATATTGCTCATTTCTTCAGAAATTCCAGAGGTACTGGGTATGTGTGATCGTATCTTGGTAATGAACAAAGGGGCTATTAGTGGAGAGTATGAGAATAAAGGGTTGGAACAGGAAACACTTCTTAGCGCAGCGTCAGGTACAAAGGAGGGGAGGTTGTGATGAAAAATAAAGTAAAAAAACTTTTAGCATCTCATGAGTTTATTGTGGCTGCCTTTGTTTTTATTGTTTACATTGCTTTTTCAGTTATATCGGGAAACTTTGCTAAAGTTGATAATATAAAGTTGATATTGTCTCAGGTTGCTATTAACGGTATATGTGCAATAGGTGTTTCTATGGTTGTGTTTCTAGGCGGCATAGATCTTTCATCGGGTTCAATTCTTGCCCTATGCGCTGCAAGCTCAGGTATGTTTATAAATGCTGGAATGCCGCTATATTTAACAATACTGATAAGCATGGGAATAGGAGCATTATGTGGATTGTTAAATGGTTTCTTGGTAGCACGATTTCGTATTCCTCCAATCATTGCAACTCTTGCTTCTATGAATGTTATCCGAGGTGTTGCCATTATCATTACAGGTGGAGACTGGATTACCGGTTTTCCTGATTCTTTTAAAGTAATTGGACAGGGAAGAGTGCTTGGACTACCTATACCGTTCATCATTTTTATTGTCATTACAATTCTGTCATCGTTGATGTTAAGATATCTAAATATTGGACGTAAAATTTATGCAGTCGGTGGAAATGCTAGTGCTGCTGAACTGGCAGGTTTCAACATAGTGGGTATAAAATTGTTTGCCTATATATTGTGTGGTATTATGATTGGTCTTGCCGGAACTGTTTATGCGTCCATGGTTGGAACTATTAGTGCTTCAACAACTGGTGGATCTCTAGGGTTTCAGGTACTTGCAGCTGCTCTTATAGGTGGACTGAGTATTAACGGCGGTAAGGGTACTACAGTAGGCACATGCTTTGGTGTAATTTTACTGGGAATTATGAGAAATGGATTGATTCTTTCGAAAGTATCTGAATATTGGATTGATGCTGTTACCGGAACAGTTATTTTGATTGCATTGGTAATAAATGCACTGCAAGTTATTCATAGGCAAAGGAGGATATCGATATGAATACTAAACTTAGAAAGTTAAATAACGTACCTGAGTCACGCAGTATTATACTGCTTTTAGGATTGCTAATTATTATGATTACCTACTTTGCTTTTATATCTAAGTTTTTCCTAACCAAAAATAATATTATTAACATAATGCGTCAGACTGCAGAAATGGGTATTATTACTATACCTACAGCCATTCTTATTATTTCAGGTGGCATCGATATGTCTCTTGGCTCGACAGTGGGATTTTGTGCCATATCACTTGGTTTAATGCTTAAAGCTGGTATACCAATTTCATTAGCAGTATTTTTAACTATTCTTATTGGCGCTATGATTGGTATTTTTAACGGCTTTTTTGTAGCAAAGCTCAAAATTCCGGGCATTGTATCTACTATCGGCACTATGGTTTTAATACGTGGATTGTGCTACATCGTTAATAAGGGCAATCCTGTAAATGGCTTCTCTAAAGGGTTTATTGCACTGGGAAATAAAACAGTAATTAATATTCCAATTTCATTTTTTGTTCTTATTTTATTATATGTAGCAGCAGCAATAATAATGAAAAAATCCAGCTTTGGTGTGTATACCTATGCGTTAGGTAATAATGAAAAAACAACACGTTATTGTGGTATCAATACAGATAACTTTAAATGGATATTATATATTATTAATGGTGTGGTGATTAGTATCGCAAGTGTGTTTTTACTTGCAAGACTTGGCAGTGCAGAGGCAACACTTGGCCAAAACTATGACTTGGATGTGCTCGCTTCAGTGCTTATAGGGGGCATAAGTATATTAGGTGGTAAAGGTAATATAATTGGTGCATTTTTAGGATTAATTGTAATCGGTGTTTTAAGAAATGGACTAAATATAATCGGCTTATCGGTGCTCTATCAATCGATTATTCTAGGAGTGCTGTTAATTCTTACTGCAGCTAAATGGAAAAACATTAAAAATTAAATTGTTGGTTAAATTTACATTAATATTATGATTTTTATAAAGTGAATTCTCTAACTAATATTCTTGGGAATCTATTAATTTGGAATCAATTAATTTGGAATCTATTAGTTAAAAATTAATAATAGATTAAAAAAATTAACTAAGGGGGAAATGAAAATGAAAAAAGCAGTAAAACTTATCGGCGCAATACTCTGTATAGCTATTCTTTTCGCAGCATGCAGCAGTGGTAAGACAACAACCGGTACAGAAAATACGGACACAACAAATTCCAGCACAAAGGGTAATAAAGATGATAGTAAAAAGGAACTGTACTTTATCAACCCGAAATCAATTGGATATGCTTACTGGGAATTTGCAAAAAAAGGTGCAGAACAAGCAGGTACTGACGTAGGAGTAGAAGTTGTATTCAATGGTCATACTGATATTGATTCTGCTAAACAAATTAACATGATTGAAGATATGCTTACTCGCGGGGCAACAGGTATTGCAGTAGCTCCAAACGATGCACAGGCGGTTGCGTCTCTATTCTCCCGTGCTCGTTCCCAAGGTGTTAATGTTGTTACCTTTGATTCCGACGCACCCGATACTGAAAGACAGTATTACGTTGGACCGGATACAGATAAGGCAATGGCTGAGAAGCTAATAGACATTATTGCAGAAGATATTGGCGGTAAAGGCGAAATCGCATTTATGGTAGCTGGTCTTGGTGCTGAAAATCAGATTGCAAAAATGAAAGCAGCAAAAGCAAAGCTGGAAGCAGAGTATCCCGACATTAAATTAGTTGCAACTGTTTCCAGTAATGATGAAATGCAGGTTTCATTAACCAATGCCCAGAATTTGATTAAGACTTATCCTAATCTTAAGGGCATCGTGGGATTTGCAGGCGGAGAAGCTCCATCGGCTGCAGAGGCTGTTGAACAAGCTGTTAAAGCTGGAGAGCTTAAGGGGGGTCAAATTAGTATCACTGGTATTGGCTGGCCTAATATGTGCCGTAATTATATCAAAAATGGTACCATAAACAAAACCCTGGCATGGCAGTCTGAACAGCTGGGCTACGCAAGTGTA
This sequence comes from Clostridiales bacterium, assembly GCA_035362115.1. Classification (GTDB taxonomy): domain Bacteria; phylum Bacillota; class Clostridia; order Acetivibrionales; family DUMC01; genus DUMC01. The sequence continues at coordinate 5,003 of DAOSDD010000208.1, forward strand.
TTTATTTTAAAATCCTTGGCAAAAGGCACAGATATCAAAGGTGAAATGAAGATGCCTAATGGTAAAACAATTAAGATTGATGGTACCAATGTTTTTACGGGACTTCTAGAAATATCTAAAGATAATGTTGATGATTACAATTTCTAAAAGGTAGAGTGATGTAATGAAGATGAAAGTAGTTCCTATACAAGAAATAGACATTAGGAAATATGGGCGGTTCTATTATTTGGATTGTGCCGCAAAGCGTGGTGATGGTTGGGAATCTACCATCTCATCTGAAGAGATTATGAACTCACCTTGCCATATTGGTTTGGTGCGTTCGCAAAGTATTCCTATTTCCATTTCTAGTCTTGAACGTCACATTACCACTAAAGAAGTAATGATTACAACTACTACAGAAGTGGTAGTAGCATTGGCAACAACAGATGTGGATGATTCGACTGTTGCGCCTCATATAAATCAAGTGGAATGTATATCATTACCTGCAGGAAGTATTTTAATTATCAATGAAAGAATATGGCATTCCGCTTGCTATGGATTAACTGAAAATGCTCTTTATTATTTTATCTATTCCAAAACAGATGAACCTGTGATATGGACTAAAATAAAGGGTGGAGTTTGCGAAATTACAGTCTAGCAATGCATTAAAATATATTAACTAGGGCTTATGAAACTGCAGACGCAGGTGATGAGTCAGGCCAGAGGATGTACTTCAGTGTATTGTATGGAGATATCTTGGCAAAGCTCAGGGTAAAAGGTGTTTCGTCGGAAGTAATATTTGACATCTTATAGTAGATTAAACAATAGAAATATAAAAAGAATTTGACCGCTGAATTGGGAGAAATAACTCCAGATTGGCGGTCATTTTTGTAAGTTGTACGAAGCAATTGCGGACTTTTACTAAATCATAGTAAATTATAATTGGCATTTTGATCTATGCGGTATAAACTTATAATACAAGGTCGATATTTCATAGACCAAGGAGGTTTATAATGAAAGATTACAAACTTACAGAAAGTGAAGAAAAGTTTGCAGAGTTAATTTGGCAGAACGAGCCGATTGGTTTTGGTGATCTTGTGAAGATATGTGAAAAAGAAATGAATTGTAAAAAGTCAACAACATATACAGTACTGAAAAAGTTATGCGAAAAGGGCATTTTCCAAAATGAAAATACTGTGGTTTCATCTCTAATTACAAAGGATGAATATTACGCTAAGCAAAGTATACGGTTTGTTGAGGATACCTTTGGTGGGTCTTTGCCTAAATTTTTAACAGTCATCTCCTAACAGAACCTCCTTAAAAATGGGGAAACTCAAATCAATAAAACCTTGTATTATTCGCTTTGCTGGAATATAATTGTAATAGAAATATCCTGTATTTTGACCGGCGTTGTACATACTAAGAATAACATTATTAAGTATCTACAGCAAAAACGCAGCAAAAGAATAAAACACAGCAAGAGAATAAAACACTATAATTTTGAATTTCATTTAAATAGAACACGCCTTGCAAAATCATTTTTGTGTTATATCTAACAAGAAAAGAAAATTAATATTCAGAAAGGATAGTATGATTTAGTTGTTACAACTACATCGTACAAGGTTATTATGGAGCAGGAAAAAAACCGTAAAGCCGAGCCGCATTATTATTCCGACAGGCTTAAACACAACTTGTCAAAGATACGCTTTGTACCTGCCACTGTTGTCGAGGCTCCATCTGGCTATGGCAAGACTACAGCGGTACGTGATTATTTAGAGGCAATGCTTCCCCAAGGTACGCCTGTTTATTGGTTTACTGCAACAAATGAAGTGCCTGCTGCAAGTTTTAAGCGTTTTTGCCGGGAGATTGAGAAGATTGACAGCCATGCTGGTAAACGCCTTCTCAGAATTGAATTTCCAAGCGCTGCCACAATTGGTGAAGCAATAGATGCTCTAAGGTCCATCCGATGTATGCATGAAACCTATCTTGTTCTTGATAATTTCCAGTTTTTAGACGAAGTATTGCCACCTGCTTTTTTTGCTGCCCTTTTAGAGCATGGCGGTGCAGGCTTACATATTATCGTCGTGACCCAAATGCTCAAGCGAAATATGCTTGCTGTCATTGCAGGTCATGGGGTTTTACACATTACTGCAGCCGATTTGCGTCTGAATGTCGAGGACATCTGCCGCTATTATGCCCTTGTGGATGTGAATATTACCCAGGAAGAAGCGGAGAATGTGGCATATTACACTGAAGGCTGGATCATCGCCGTCTATTTACAGCTTTGCGCTTTCCGGGAAACAGGCACATTCTCTAATGCACCTGGTATTCTGGTTCATATGGAGCATTTGATATGGAATACATTAACCGAAGCACAGCAAACCTTTCTTTTATACCTGTCACCGTTTGAGATGATTACTGTACAACAGGCAAGTTGCCTAATAGGGCGCGATGTGCTGCCCGAGTACGCTTGGGATGTACTGGGGAGTCCGTTCATCCAATATGATCCAGTAAAGCGGTGCTATGAATTACACAGCATTCTGATCGATTTGCTGGTTCAGAAGCGTAGTGACCGTGGGTCCGCATTTGAACGTAAATGTTTGTTGCAGGCGGGAGATTTTTGTAGAGACGATGGCCAAATTGCAGCAGCGTTGGGTTTTTATGTGCAAGTTGGAGATTATGAGCGCATGCTTTCGCTTGATCTCTCACATATGACTTTTGAAACAGTCAACGGTGCATCTTTTGATAAGCTGGCTCTTGATATAGCAATGAATTGCCCCTCAGACTTGAAAAAGGCTCATATTATGAACATGCTCCGAATTGCATGGACGCTTCTTACTTTTGGGATAAACGATGCGTTCGAAGCACTGATGGATGAGTTACACACAATGCTTCATGCCGGAGACAAGGTGTTGCCGTATTGCTCCAGTCGGAACGCCGATTCGCAGCTGCTAGGCGAGTGGCTGCTTCTTTCTTCATATAGA
>DAOSDD010000209.1:0-7956 GCA_035362115.1 Clostridiales bacterium
AGTTTTGTATGTTGAGTTCTCCTAATAATTATGGTGTTAAAAGTCTAAAGACGGGCATATACATTTTGTTGTGCCAAAAAATAATACGTATTGACTCTTGATATTATCAGTGATATTATCAATAATATAATCATAAAATCAACAATAGAATATTTTAAAAGCGTATCAGGATTTTGAGCTATAAAGCTGCAATGCAATAATTTCAAAAAATCTGCAGGTACAGTCAAGAAGCAATTTTGCAGGCGGAGGTACATAGAGTGTCAGGTGATACAAGACTGATTAAAGAAAAGGTATTTGATAGCATTTTTGAGGATATTATCCGGGGAGAGTATCCGGTTAATACTATTATTAATGAAAGAATGCTGATTGAGAAATACAAGGTCAGCAAGTCTCCGGTCCGTGAGGCTCTGATCGAGTTGTGCAAGGAAAATATATTAAAAAGTATCCCACGTATGGGCTATCAGGTAGTTCAAATCTCACCTAAAGAAATCTACGATATTTTGGAATTGCGACTTATTATAGAAGTGGCGGCATTGAAAAAAACATTCGCCTTGTTGGATGATAATATAATTGAAAAGCTTGAAAAAAACATTCAGAGAACACTTGAATTTATTGGCGAAAAAGATATTGTGAATTGCTGGAACAGGAATATAGGATTTCATTTGCTGCTATGCAGTTTTTGCAACAATAACAGTATATATAATACCTTAAACGACATCTTGAAATTTTGCTCAAGGGGCGCTATACAGTATTACCAAAAGACGTGGGACAGCAGTCAGAGTGTGGATCGCAATAATCATATAAGCTTGATCGATGCTCTCCGTAAAAGGGATTTTAAGCTGGCGGAACAAATATTGGGTAAGGATGTCTCATCTATGAAGGATGTATTTTTTAATTAAAATGTGATAATAAAGAAAGAGGAAGTGATTACCCGGATGAGCTTATTGGAGAAAACATACAGTGAATACGTCCAGATTTTAAAAGAAGAGCTTGTTCTGGCATTGGGCTGTACCGAGCCTACCTGTATAGCTTATGTATGTGCAAAGGCACGGCAGGTATTGGGGGAGTTTCCGGAAGAAGTAGTGGTGGAGAGCAGCGGAAACATAATAAAAAATGTTAAGGGTGTAATTGTTCCCAACACAGGTAACCTTCGCGGAATAGATGCTGCAGCTATAATCGGCATTGTGGGGGGAGACCCTGACAAGGAACTTGAAGTTTTAACCGGAATCGAGCAAAAGGATATAGATAAAGCAGCAGAACTGATGAAAAAGAATTTTTGCAAGGTAAGGCTGCTTAAAACTAAAGCGAATCTTCACGTTATCGCCAGGGTAAAATCTGAAAACCACAGTGCGATGGTGGAGATAGTTCATACACATACAAATATTGTGCGTATTGAAAAAGACGGCGAGCTTTTATTCAAGAAAGACTATGATTGCTCTAAATGCAACGATGGCCTAACAGACAGATCGGGGCTAAATGTGAAGGATATATTGGAATTTGCAGATACCTTTGAACTGGATGACTTGAAGGGAATTATTTTGCAGCAGATAAACTATAACAGCAGAATATCGCAGGAAGGGTTGAACCACCTGTATGGGGCTGGTGTAGGAGCCAATCTGATCAAGCATTATGGCTGCGATATCAAAGTTGTTGCCAGAGCAGCAGCTGCTGCAGGGTCAGATGCAAGAATGAGCGGGTGCATCCTTCCTGTTGTCATAAATTCCGGAAGTGGAAACCAGGGCATGACAGTTTCACTGCCTGTAATCGAATTTGCAAAGCATCTGGGGGCAAGTGAAGAAAAGCTGATCCGGGCGCTTGTTTTAAGCAATCTTGTTGCTATTCATCAAAAAACTGCAATAGGCAGGCTTTCAGCCTATTGCGGAGCAGTCAGCGCAGCATGCGGCAGCGGTGCGGGAATTACTTACCTGCATGGTGGTACGTATGATCAGATTTGTAAAACCATAACCAATACCTTGGCGAATGTTGCAGGTATTGTGTGTGATGGAGCAAAACCCTCGTGCGCAGCCAAGATCGCATCAGCTGTTGATGCGGCGATAATGGCACATTACCTCTCGATGGAAAATGAATGCTTCCGGCCTGGTGAGGGGCTGGTAAAGGGAGATGTGGAAGAAACCATCAGCAGCATTGGCAGGCTGGGACGAGATGGTATGAGAGAAACAGACCGGGAAATTTTAAAAATCATGGTGGAAGGTTAGGCCTGGACCGGACTCTGTTGACATGACTATTTTATTATCTTGGGAGATGATATTAAGATGATAGAAGATTTAAACTATCTGATGATTATTACTATGCAATTAGTGTTGCAGCCAGTACAGTACATAAATTTCTTAGGTCTACCTATATTAAACCTGAGCAAATAATTGGGTTAGGGAAGGTGCTACACTTTCTTGAACAACTGCCAATTTCAATGGAAGGGTTATATAGACCGCCTGCACATTTCCGGCCTTTTCATTTGCGCTGAGGGTGTAGGAGATGGCGACCGATATGTTGCCTGCACCAAAGCTCTGTACCTGTTTGCCGCTGCCGTAGTCTTAGCAAGCGTAAATCATAGCAGGCGTAAATCATGCCATCCCCCTTCTTTTCATATGGATATAGCAATTTTTCAAATTCCAAGCAGTTGCCGTTTCTTTGCGTCAAATTCCTGTTGGGAAATGATGCCATCCTCCATGAGCACCTTGTATTTTCTAATTTCTTCAATGGCATCGGTAGGGGGAGCCATGGTCGTATGTACTGCTTGCGTTCCCGCTGTGCCAAGGCCGACAGACTGCTCCGGTGCGCCCGGAAAGGCCACCGTCCTGAGCGAAGCCACCAGCTTTTCAAGCTCCTCTATGCTGCGCTGGTAGGAGTGAAGGTAGTCTTTCACATTCGGGTGGGTATTATCAAATTGTGGGCCGTTCATGTCGCATTTAATCACCGTCCAGTAGGGATGGTCGAAATGCAGCTCCACGTTGAACGCGTGAAAAGGCTCCGGCACATTAAAATACTGCACCGGTGCTGACTTGTTTTCCTTGCCGTCATCCAGCTTGTCAAGAGCACGGACCATCTGCTTGTTCATGATAAACTGGCTGATTTGCGGTGCCATAGCCATAGTGCGCTCCGGCACGGTGCTGGTATAGCGGAGTATACCCGCCGCCGAACCCTCGAACAGTGGAGTGTTGTCCTCTTTAATGGTAAAGGATTTCAGCTGCTTGCCCTCAAACACGGTTTTGTCGGGGTTTTTGCTCATGCAGAACAGTTTGTTCTGGTGATCAAAGATGATTTTAGTATCCCAAAGGCCGAAGTCAATCCGCTCGGAAATCACAAACTGATTTTTCAGCAGCTGGTTTTGATCGTAAAACGCTAAATATTCCCGAAAGCCCTGCATTGTCAGCTGGCTTTCCTTTTCGCTCTCCATATCAATCTTGTTGTAGCAAGTGCTACAGATATATTCGTCCTCAATTTTCGATGGCAGAAGCCACGAAATCTTGCCGCCGCAGATGGGGCAAGGGGGTTTTTTAGAAAATAAGCCCATAATCAAATCCTCCTATATTTTAAATCATTACCTCGTTCCGCCGCCTGAACCGCCGCCGATAGAGCCACTGCCCCCGCTAAAGGAAGCAAATCCGCCGCCTCCGCCGCTGCGCTTTTCCTGTTCGCGCTGCTCTTCAGCTTTCTTCATATTGCTGTAAAGCAAGTAGTGATAGGAGTAGGCGGTAACCATGCTTTGGCTGTAATCGGTCAGTTCGGAAGAAAGCGCCGGGTATAGCTCTTTCATCTGCTCCGCTACCTGATCGGCGATGCCAAACAGCATGGCATAGGTCAGCAGCTCTTGCCAAATCGGCATTTCCTTAACGCCCCGCTGGTTAATCAGTGAAAAATCCGTCAGATAACGTTTGAGTCCCATCAGCTCGCCCAGCTCCTGTTCACCGGTTGGCGTCAGGTCTGTTAGTTTTGCAGGTATATTCCAATGTTTCAGGCAGTGCTTTTGATTCAAATACGCTCTGCCGGCACTGTCCTGCTTTTGAATATAGGCGCGAAGCAGTGTATCCTTTTGATTTGCAAAGTGTTCCAGCTCCTTTGCCTGCAAGATGGCATCAGAACCGGCAGCGCTCTCCAATACCGTATAAAGGTACTCATCATACTCATTCATTTTGTCATGATGGCTGCCCATGAGCCGCAGGCTGACTGTTTCTTTGGTCTTGCCCATAAAGCCCACCTGCTGTGTTTCCACCGGTGACAGGCGGCCCAACTGAATCAGCCGCAGCATCCCTGTGGCGAGGATAACGCCATCTTCACACACATCAAACATTCTCCCCAGCGCATAGGTGGCGCTTAGATTACCACCGTTGGGAATATCCCTGAAATACCCGAACCGTTCGGAGAAACGTTGCTGTTTTTTCTCTACGCTTTTCTTTTTCATCCTGCGAATCCAGATAATCAGCGCGATGGGAAGACCTATAGAAAGCAGTGTCACTGTAAGCGCTGTGAATATAGATACTTCCTCGCCGCTGTCCCCGATGCTATCGTAGTCACTGCCCTCAAAGGCTTTTTCACGCATTTCTTCAAAGCTCCCCGCCTCCTGCCGCGAGGGGGACAGGATTCCTTTCTCCAAAGAAAATAGTACCGTCACATGGTTTTCTGTGGAGAGCGAAGTATCTGTGCGGGCAACAATACTTCCATTCTCAAACGTTACCTTGCCCGCGAAGCCAAATCCCCAGACATCGGCAATTTCATTGGTGATGGGTGTGCTGTCCGAAAGCCGGATTTGAACCGTTACGTCGGTGGGGGTTGTATTCATACTATCATTGACGAATCGGAAATTTACGCCGTCCCTGTCGCTGTAACCACCTATCACGTTATCCAGCTTATAGGCAATGGTATAGCGGTTTTGCCCGTACCGGCTGATGCCGAAGCAGATTTCATACCCGCTGTCCGTATCATGAATGCTGCATTTTCCTGTTTTTTCTTCAAAACTCCAGTCAAGGTTCCAATCCGGCACCGTTTCATAGCTCCCGTTTTGGTCGGAGACTGTGAGCTCACTGATGGTCAGATAATCGGGCACATTCATGGGAATGTAGCTTTCTGTTCCTTCCTCAAAGCGCCCTGACCAGTTCTGTGTGATGTGCATGGAGCCATCCTCATAAAGGACAGCCTGAATATCCATGGTATCCACCTGATTCGCGGCATAAGCAGGGAGAGGGAGGGCAAATAACAGGGCAAAGCATAGAATCAGTCTGCACACTTTTTCGCGCATAGGGCACCTCATTTCATACTTGGCATATCCGCCTTGCCAGCCTGCTCAACAAGATACTCTCTTTGCCGAAAGCCTAACATCCCGGCAATCATAGAGATCGGGAACATTCGGATTTCACGGTTAAGCTTTGTCACACTGTCGTTGTAGATCAGGCGGCTGGTGCGCACCATGTTTTCAAAGGTTTGCACCGCGTCCATGGTTTTGATATATGTTTGGTTTGCCTTTAATTCGGGGTATTGCTCCGTCACCATGGCGATCCTGCCCAAGGCTTCGGAGATAATCCCTTCTTGCCGCAGCACATCATCCGGTGTGGATTTTGCTGTAATTACACTTCTTCTTGATTTGATTGTTTCAATCAGCGTTTCGCTTTCGTGCTTGGCGTAGCCCTTTGTTAAATCCAAAAGAGCCGTTAGGGCGTCAAAGCGGCTGGAAAGCTGTACTCCGATCTGGCTCATGGCGTTGCTGATATTCTCATCTAGCACGACCAGCCTGCGCTGGGTGGAGATTGCCCATAGAACAATCACCGCAGCAATTGCAATAATTACAATGAATGTTGGTTGCATAGTCATTTCCTCCTCGTTTTTTTGAAATACGGATGTGGATATTCCACATCCGCCTTTGTTATGGTATTGCTTTTTACGTTAATGTTGTTTCCCCTTTAAAAATTTTGTTTTACATCTTTATGCTATCAAAAATTTCACTAAAAAACTGTCCATTGCACGAAACATGATTTTTTCGACATGAATCATAGTTTCGGGAATTCGATTTTTATGGTAAACTTAGCTTGGAGAAATAGAATAATAGAGAAATGGAGGGGTACTTATGCTGCAGATTGCGGTCTGTGATGACAATATTGACGAGCTATCCAATATGGTTCAGCTTATAAACCTATATAGGGCATCAAGAAATTTTAGCTGCGAATACGCCGCCTTCCCAAATGGATTTGATTTGGTTTCGGCTTTGGAAAAAGGAAAGCGGTTTGATATATATTGCCTGGATATTATTATGCCGGGCTTTATGGGCATTGATGTCGCAAAGGAAATCCGTGGTTTTGACAAAGTCGCACCGATTTTATTCTTTACCTCATCGCCTGAGTTTGCTTTGGAAAGTTATTCAGTGAAAGCCATCAACTATGTACTAAAGCCAATCTCAAAAGAAAAATTGTTCTTCACCTTTGACGAAATGTTGGAGCAGATAAAAGCAGAAAAAAATGAGAATGCGGTTATCGTAAAGAGTAATGAGGGAATACAAAAAATATTGATCTCCAATTTAGTTTTTGCCGAGGTCATCGGCAGAAATGTGTTGTATCACCTGCGCTCCAGCAAGGTAATCGAATGTACAGAACCTTTTTCCCCTGTCTGCGATAATCTTCTGAAATATGGGTGTTTTATCAAACCCCACCGTTCCTATCTTGTGAATATGCAGTATGTGGATACCATCGAAAATCATCAGGTATCCTTACAGACTCTTTCCTCTGTCCCTGTTGCACAGGGCAAGGCAAAGGAGATTAAAGAGCAGTATCTTGCCTATCAAATGGAGGGGGAATAAGCGAATGATAGAAACGGTCATTGAATTCTCTCGTTACTTGATTGCCCTGCTGTTCGGTGCGACGGTTGCGGTCAGTTTCGCCGGAATGGCGCGTACACGGAAAAATTATCTGGCTCTTGGGTGCTTTGCCGCCATTTTATTTATGCTACAAATAGCAAGTCTGCGGCTCTGGGGCCTGGAGATGACGATAAAAATATATCCGCTGCTTTCCCACTTGCCGGTTGCTGTTTTTATCGCCCTTTACTTAAAGCGCCCATGGCTTTTTTCACTAACCAGTATGTTTGTCTCCTTCCTGTGCTGCCAGCCTCTCCGCTGGATCGGTGCTGTTGTAGGCGAAGTTTTCGACAGTGCTCCCATGGATCATGTCGGTTATATTGTGGCTGCGTTTCTGATGTACTATTTTCTGCATAAATATGCGGTGAAATCGGTTCGGCATCTGATGGAGCGCTCGGTTAAATCCTGCCTTCTGTTTGGTGCCATGCCGGCTTCTTACTATCTATTCGACTATGCCGCCACTGTTTACACCGATTTTATGTACAGTGGAACACGCGCAGCTGTACAATTCATGCCCTTCGTGACATCGGCATTCTATTTTGTGTTTGTCCTCCTGTACTATGCCGAAACGCAAAAACAGGCAAGCCTCCAAAGAGAGCGGGGTATGCTGGATACGCAGCTACGGCTGGCGCAGACAGAGTTTGCTTCTTTGCGGCAGATGCAGCAGAATGCTGCTGCCTATCGGCACGATATGCGTCACCATTTCGCTCTTTTACAGGGGCTGGCCTCAAAGGAGCATATAGAGGAGCTCAAGGAGTATCTGCGGACTGCTCAGTCCGACATGGACGCTATCACGCCCACACGCTTTTGCGAAAATGAAACTGTCAATTTGATTTTGTCCGCTTTCGCCGGCAAAGCAAAACAATCGGGAATTCTGTTGACGGTAGATGCGAAGCTGCCTGACGCGCTTCCCTTCAGCGACACCGAGCTTTGCTCATTATTGTCAAACGCTTTGGAAAACGCCATACAAGCCTCGGAAAATATAGCTGACAGCAATAAACGCTATATCAAGCTGCATATGTATTCCAAAAATAATAAGCTGTGCATTGACATCCGCAACAGCTATCATGTAGAACCGATATTTCATCAGGGCCTGCCCG
>DAOSDD010000210.1:0-7950 GCA_035362115.1 Clostridiales bacterium
GCCCAGCTACAGCACCTCCACTTATGCCCCTTACCAATATTTTCTTCAGATAAATCAAATGCACCCGTTGGAAGCATGTGGCTATAGTCATGTGAGGTTTACAACGTCGTCGATTAATGATTTTATCCTGGTGTTCTATATTGGAGAATTCTCTTCGATTATTTTCCTTATATTACCTGAAAGAATTTTAGTTTTATCCTTAATACTTATGTCTGCAAACAATATTTTTCCCAACTGGTAAGTAAGATCCATATAGGGACAATCTGATCCAAAAATTATTTTATCGGCACCGATATAATCTACAAGCTTTTCAAAAGCGCCGAAGTAAGCGATTGTATATGAAGTGTCCACAAAAAAATTTGGGTATTCCTTTGCTGCATCAATAAAATCATTTTTACTCCTGCCATTCCAGCTTCCTCCAGAATGCGCTTGTATGAGTACAACATTAGGATATTTATTTAGTATTCTTTCAACAATATGAATGTCTTCCCAGGAATGGTTCAAGATAGGTATCCCTCTTTCATTGGCAAATTCATACACTGATTGGTAACCTCGACTTACCATCGGACATTCAGAAAATGAAGGGTGCAACTTTATCATTTTCATTCCTAATACCCCAAAGCACCTTTTAAGTTCCTTCTCAATTTGACTTGGTTTATGAGGATCAATTGAGGCCATGCCGATCAAACGGTCAGGATATTTAGCAATAGCATCTCCCACCATTGTATTCCCTAAATATGCATTATTGCTAATACCAATTAATGAAGAAATAAAGAGCTTCTTAACTCCTGCTAGATTCATTGTTTGAATCATATCCTCTGCAGAGTAGTAAGGAATATGTACCCTATTATCACTCCCGTAGTGTCCGTGTGCATCAAATATTTCGAAGCTACTAATTTTTCTTGCTAAAGTATCATACATTATTTCATTATACAATGCATTTAACCCCCTTTATCAGCTCTTCCATATTTAGCCGTCTTATTCTTGTTTTGTCTTCGCTTGATATATCAGCTAATTCGAGCATAGTTATAGGGCAACCAGGATTAAAAACCGGAGCGCCGGTTCCAAAAAGAAGACGTTTTGCAGAAAATTGCTTTACAAGTTTTTCTATTCCTCTGTTTACTTGATAAAATGATGTCTCCACATAAATATTAGGCAGTTTTGATAAAATACTATACAGATATTTATCAGATGCTATACTGCATCTTGTCAATATAAATGGAATTTTAGGAAATCCACTGCATACTGAATATATATCATCCCAGTCAGGTTGTTCATGCCACAAACGATTATTAAAATCAAGAATTACTGGCATATTTATCTCATTTAGCATTCCTAACATATCATCAACAATCCACCGCTTGAATAAGTATTCATGAAGTTTGGGGAATAATCTTACCGCTCTTACCTGGTTTGCAGCAAATGCCCTCTTTATTGTAAAAATATCTGTGAACCCTTCCATTGATGAGGGTAGCAAAGTCCAGCAAATATGTATGCCTTCTATTTTACCAAGCTCCTTGACAAGCAAGCTATTTCCAGTTATTACGCAATTATATTTTGCAATGGAATGATAAACAAGAACATCACTAATCCCGTATTTATACATATACACTTTTAATCCATTGTCATTTATGAACGATATGCCAGTGTTCTCATTCCACTTACCATACATACAATTACAGTCAAACAATGTATTCTCCATGATTTATCCCCTACCTTCATGAATATTTTCACCCCAACTCCATCTTGAATACTTCATTAATTATCTTGTTATTTTCATTTTTAATATCTTATGCCTAATATTAACTATTACCTCTTTTTAAATATTTTTTGATTGAATTGCTTAATTTCAAACTGCTAGACTTCTAAGTAATTTAAGTGCTTTAATACCTTCATTCTCAAAATCGTCGGTCTTAGCTTCTATACTTATACGTCCTTCATAACAAATGTTTTTTAGCTTTTCAAAAAATTCCTTATAAATATCCTCGAAGGAGTCTAATGGAAAGCTCCTGCCATTGCTGTTTGCAATATGAATATGATGAAGAAAAGGAGCAGCATTTGTAATTACTCCCATGTTTTCATTTTCTTTGCGCATATGATAAAAATCTGCTACTAGCTTAATGCGTGGATGATTTACTTTCTTAACAAAATTTATTCCTTCAAAAACAGAATTAATAATATTTGACTCTTGTTTATTTAAAGGCTCTATCACAATATCAATATCAAACATTTCAGCTATTTTACCAGTTATTCTGGCAATCTCAACCAATTGTTGGATTGCTTTTTCATAGTCCCAACCTTCAGGACATTTCCTTGCACCGCCGCTGCCAAAGACTACTATCCTGGCTCCAAATCTCTTTATTCTCGTAAATGCGCTTTCTAAATATGTTTCGACTTCCTCTTTGTAAACATCCTGCCCTACCAGCCTCATACCTTTAGGAAACAAAATATTAAAGGATTCGCACTTTATCGAACTTTCATCTACCATATTACAGCTTGATTTAAACGATTGTTCATCCATTGCAGCGATTTTGCTTACAGATGGTTCGATATAGTCAAACCCTATCTTTTCAGCTATTTTGATGTTCATTATAGATGTACAGCAACCAATTCTCATTAATTCTACACCCCTGATCCAGTTTCGTTGATATTCATATAATGATTATTTAATTTCATTAAGATTGGACAACACTTTTTCAAAAGCATTAATAACCTGGTCAGAATATCCTTCTGTTTCTTCAATAAATACAGGCATGCCAATCAGGTGTTCGATAATATGATTGGTGGTTGGAAAGTCATTTCTGGTATATCCTTTGTAATTTTGAGATGCTATACCCATATTTATTCCGGGTAAATCATGACCGTCCTGCAAAAACTGGTAAAGGTGTAATGGCTTATAATTACGATATGATAACGAAACTCCTTCTGCAGCAATAGCTTTATGAATTTTATATAAGGGAATTCCCAACAGGTGTTTTTCATCATATAATAGCTGCATACCTCCAAAATATCCGGCTGTTTTTGCTTGTTCATATTGTTTAAATGGCTTAATCCCTTTCATATTTCCAATGGTACTAATAATTTTATTCCGATATTTCGATTTTTGTTCATTCCTATAATCAAGAGATTTTAGCATTTCCCGTGCAATTACCAAACTAAAAGGATGCGCTCTAAATTTCATTCCAAACCTTTCTGCTCCATATCTTTCTATTATTTCTGGATAAAGCTCATCTTCTGGATTATTAGATCTATTAATATGTGTATACATAATAATTTTATTAAAAATATCACGATCATTAGTAAGAACAAAACCACCTTCACCTGCGGGAACCGGCTTTCCATTATATCCTCCCTGCATACTAAAGCATCCAACATGACCAATAGTACCTATTTTCTTACCCCGCCATTCAGCTCCATGAGCATGGGAACAGTCTTCGATAACAGGAATACCTAACTTATTCGAGATATCCATTATTGCATCCATATTTACTATATTTCCATACATATGTGTAACAACAATCGCTTTGGTTTTATTTGTTATTTTCTTCTTAACATCTTCCGGATCCACCAATACAGTGTCTGCCTCAGTATCACAAAGTATAGGAGCAGCGCCCATAAACAATGCGGGCGCAATGGTTGATATCCATGTATATGTTGGGCATAATACTTCGTCGCCAGGTTTTATTCCAATTGCAATATATGCCGACCACAAGGCTGAAGTACCACAGTTTAAAGCTGCACAATATTTTGCTCCAAAATAATTTGCTATTTCTCTTTCAAATGGGAAATATGTATGTTCCCAATCCCCTGAAAGACGACCATCATAGATCATCTTGCTTATTGATGATGTAATTATCTCATATGGAGGTTTCCACATCTCTTTTGCTTCTGACGTAACCGATTTTTGTCCGCCATTAATTGCTAAATTCATAATTATCAATCCTTTCTAGTAATGTAATGTTAATCTATTCTAGTTATATATAGATTCTAATGTTAATGGATGAGTATTGCATCATGACTTCCAGAGTTAAATTCAATAAAACAATTTCTAAATACTTTCTGTTAAGTGAATCATTTTGCGTATATATTAAGGATATTAGAGGTATATATCTTATTAATCAGCCCTTTAGTGCACCTATTAATACGCCCTTCACAAAGTACTTTTGAAGGAAAGGGTATAATGTAAGAATTGGTATGGTAGCTACTATTATCACTGCATATTTTATAGTCTCGCTGACAGGTACTACATCAGTGACACCTACGCTTAAATGCATGTTTTCTGTATTGTTCATAATAATTATTTCTCTCAATATTAGTTGGAGTGGCATCAGTTCTCTATTTCGCAAAAATAACATAGCATTAAACCATGAGTTCCAATGTTCAACACCATAATATAATATCATTACGGCAATAACGGGTAATGAAATAGGGAAAATTATTCTAAATAAAATTGTGAAATGTCCTGCACCATCTATCTTGGCTGATTCTTCCAAACTTGATGGTATGTTTTGAAAAGCGGTTCTCATTATAATAAGATTGTAAGTATTGATTGCAACAGGCAATATCAATGACCATAATGTATTCTGTATATTTAAATCCATTACCGTAAGATAAAAAGGAATCATTCCACCACTAAAAAACATAGTAAATGCAATCAAAAACATGATACCATTTTTTAGCATAATATTTTTTCTAGAGAGAAAGTAAGCTCCCATGGAAGTGAAAATTATGTTTATCCCGACACCAACAATTACTATAAACAGTGTATTAAGATAGCCCCTTAAAATCATCGGATTTTTAAATACAGCACGATATGCATCTATGCAGAAACCTAGAGGCATGAATAATAAACCAGCATGCTTCATTAAAGCATGTGGATCGCTGACAGATGCAAAAGCAACATAAAGCATAGGATACAAGGTTGCAAATGCCAGCATAAGCATCAGCAGAACATTAAATATATTAAAAATACGCTCTCCTATTGATTCTATAAAGCTAGTCATAATATCTCCTCACCACAAGCTGGATTCATTTACTTTTCTACTGATCCAGTTTGCCATTACTATAAATAAAAAGTTAATAACGCTATTGAAAAGACCTACTGCAGAACTAAAGCTCCAATTGAATTCAAGTATACCCTTTCTGTATACATAGGACGATATGACATCGGCAGTTACATACGTCAACGGATTATATAACAGAATAACCTTTTCAAATCCAACACTCATAATGCGTCCCAATCTAAGAATTAACATGATAATAATCGTAGGCATCAAAGAAGGTAGTGTTATATATAATGTTTGCTTCCACCTTCCAGAGCCATCGATTCTTGATGCTTCGTACATTTCAGCATCGATACCTGTAAGTGCTGCCAGATAAATAATAGAACCCCATCCTATTTCCTGCCAGATACCCGATATTACATAAATTGGTACAAACAAATTTGCATTTTCAAGAAGTGATACTCTTTCAAATCCGAAATAATATAAAAAATTAGTTATAATTCCATCATTCTTGGTAAAAACCCTGATCAATCCACAAACTACAACCATTGAGATAAAATGAGGCATATAGCTTATTGTCTGAATTGCTCTTGAAAAATACTTGCTCTTTAATTCATTAATTAGTAACGCAAGTATAATAGGAGCAGGAAATCCAAAAATAATTGAAGATAAGCTGATAGTAATTGTATTTTTCAGCACTCTCCCGAAAAACATGCTTTTGAAGAAATCGGTAAAATGTTTGAAGCCAACCCATGGGCTGAGCCGAATTCCCTTTCCAGGTGAGAATTCCTTGAAGGCTATAATAGCTCCGTACAAAGGTTTATAATGAAATACAAGGTAATATGCTAATACCGGAATAATCATAACATACAGGCTTTTTTCCTTCTGCATATTCTTTAATACTCTGTGGAGATAAGATCTGTTTTTGTTGATATGGTTACTGGCAATTTCCGGAGTATTCAAATTTGGCTTCATGGCTCTGTCCTCATTTCTGCATAATAAATTAAGGTTTGGGGCATTGTGCCCACTCGCTTTTGGTCAGGTTTGCTTTGCAAATGCCCCTGGCAAAAACATGTCATACTTGAGAATTTTTTATCTTTAGTATTACCGCTTTTCTTTATATTATGGAACTTAAAGGATATAACCTTTTTTAAGGATTGTGTATATCCCATAAGTCCCATATAAATAATATAATTATAAATAATACGATTTTTAAGTTTATCTGCGCTTATACCTATCAAGTGCAGTTTGTTGTATAGAGATTGCATCTTCAATACCGGTATTCTTTAGTTGTCCGATGTAAGCATCAAAGTTGTTAAGTGATTCTATACCCATTATGACTTTTACAGAATACTCTTGCAAATATGTATCGACATCATTCATAATCTTTGAATACTGTGTACCTTCATTTTTCGAATGTGTCACAGGAGGCATAACATGTTTAACCATATCTGTTTTAGGCCACATAAGATCAGCATTCCTCTGTGCTTCATATATATTGAGCTGATTATACATACTCCTTGTTGCAAACGGACCAGAATACACTATTCTGGCATATTGTGCCAGTGACTCGTCTACCGGTTTACCATCAGGATTTTTAAGCACTTCATCGGTGAATTTAGGTATACCATTTTTTATTGTATATGAAACATTTTCAATGCCATAATTGTTGAGCATAGATCCTTCTTCAGTGTAGCCGTAATCCAGCCATTTTGCAGCTATCTTAACATTCCTGCATTTTGATGTGATAACAGCTGCAATATTTCTATATTTTTGAAGCCAATGTCCAAACTTAGGCTTATCTCCTTTATTAAGCACTGGAAAAGCCGTAGGTTGTAAATCTGATTTCGGATCTGCTTTTTCTAATGCCGGAATATATAAAGTAAATCCGCCGCCTCTATTAAGAATTGTAGCTCCTGAATTACCATTAATTATGTTTGCATCAAGCCCTTTCTTATCAGTTGAGGCGAAGTTCTGATCAATCAATTTTTCCTTGTACCATTTTGCCATGGTTGCAAGAAAATCCTTATATTCCTTTTCATATGGCCCATATTTAACTTTTCCATTTTCCTGATAAAAACCCAAATATACACCATAAGCACCTATAAAAGACCCTTCACTAAATGCTCTTAATGCATTTGTCCCGGAGCCGTTCCAGGAGAAAGGAGCTATTACATTCTTTTTCTCTTTAAAAGCCTTTAAAGCAGTATACCATTCCTCTATTGTTTCAGGTAATTGCAGCCCTAATTCATCAAGCCAATCCTTCCTTATTCCAGGTCCTCTCCAGCACAGATCTTCTTCAGTATCAGTTATATAAGGGAATCCAAAATACGATGATTCGTCAGTTCTAACCATTTTATCAAGTTCAGCATCAATCTGAAGTATTTTTTTAAAATTTGGTGCATATTGATCAATAATGTCATTTAATTTAAGAATAATATTATCACCAATTAGTGTTTCAGGTCCGCCAGAAAAATAACTCATATCTGCATCGATTATATCAGGTAAATCCATTGAAGCAATCATAAGGTTTAAAGCTTCACTTTCATTACCTATAAGAGAATGCATGTAATTAATTTTTACACCAGTTCTTTTCTCAAGTTCTTTTGCAAAAGGTGTATCTCCTAAACTCGCATAATTTGCACTTACTTTTGAATTTAATGGTGTCCAATACGATAACGTAACTTCTGTATTAATGGGATAGGTGTTTTCGATTTCTGCCTGTGACATATTAGTAGTATTAACAGTAGTTGGAGATGTCTTTTTATTATGATCCTTTACACATGCAACAAGAGATGTTGCAATAATTAAAACAATCATAATAAAAGAAATTATTTTAAAGATCCTATTCATTATTACTACCTCCTCAATTTTCGTTTCAAAAGAGCACCCTTTAATTATTATTTTAGGCAACTTTATATAAGATGTGAAGTGACAATATTAGAAA
>DAOSDD010000211.1:0-7824 GCA_035362115.1 Clostridiales bacterium
AAGTTAATAAAAAACGAACTTTTTTATTCAAAACCATGTAGTATATATGAATTTTAACATTAGCTTGTATATATAAATGTTATATTGTACAATTTAATTATATCAATATTATGTAAAATTGCATATATATATGAAACTTACTGAACATAATTATATATAAGTTTATAGTTTAATGGAGTGAAGATAACATGTTCACGGATAAGCTAAAAGAGAGGTTTTCAAATAATTTCATATTTAACATGAATATAAGGAACAGGCTTTTGATATTTTTTCTCATTATAGTTATATTTCCGACTTCTATTATAATAGTGGCTGTTTATAAGCGCTCTATCGGTATAATCACACAACGAATTGATTCCTCACTGAAAGATAATCTTAACATGGCAGAGATAAACATAATGCAGAAATTTGAAACAATAAATGATATATCTACCTTTATATATATGAATACCGACCTTGTCAGCATACTTTCAGTAAAATATCCCCCAGAAAGGCCTTCATACGTGACTTCAGACAGAATTGATATGATAAATGAGATGGCAACTCTTGATAAATTGCTGGATAATTACAAGCTTTCAGGAATTACGGGGATGACCATTTTCCCAAGAATATACATGGTTAACAGGCCTGAGTATTTACAGTCAAATTTTTCAAATAAAGTATCAAGCTTAAGTTTGATTGAAACTGAAGAGTGGTACCTTAATTTGCCTGCATCAGCCAGATATACTGTTGTAGGACTCAATAATGAGCCATTATTAACCGACTCACCTGGAACAATAAGGGTAGCGAAGAAGCTTTTTGGGTTAAAGAATCCCGATATACCATATAGTGCATTATTGACTATAGATATTAGTGTGGCAGATTTTACGAATATTCTTGAAAAGTTCAGACCTTCAAAAAACAGCAATGTATATGTTATAGATGGAGATTCCAATATTGTAATAAATCCGGATTATTCATTGCTTGGCGAAAAATTATATAAAGTAAAAATGTATAGCAGGGATATAAATTTCCAGTCAGAGTATGCATCATTTAAAGAAAAAATAAACAATACTGAAATGCTTGTTACATATAAAAGGATCAGCAGTCTTAACTGGAAAATAGTTGCATTTTGCCCAGTATCCGAATTATATGGAGAATTAATATCTTTCAGGAAAATAATATACTTTATACTTGTACTATGTATAACTCTTACTGTCCTTCTTGCAATTTTTCTTTCTGAAAACCTCTCATATCCAATACGCAAGCTTATTGACTCAATGGCATCGGTAAAGGAAGGTAAATTTGACATATCTTTCGAATATCGGCGGAACGATGAGTTTTCATATCTGATAGATACATATAAGAATATGCTTGATGAAATAAAACAGTTAATAGACCAACTCTATATAAGTGAGGAAAGCAAACGGGAAGCAGAGTTAAAAGCATTGCAGGCTCAAATAAATCCACATTTTCTGTATAATACTTTGGACTCGGTAAATTGGCTTGCACTAAAGTATAATGCAGATGATATCAGCACAATGGTTACTTCCTTATCGGATTTTTTTCGTTATACCCTCAGCAAGGGGAAAAACATAATTCCTTTGGGTGATGAAAAAAAACAGATAGAAAGCTACCTGGTAATACAAAAAATTAGGTTTGTTGATAAACTAGATTATAACATCAGTTTTTCCCGGGAAACACTTGACTACCTCACTGTAAAGCTTATTCTGCAACCAATAGTAGAGAATTCTATTATTCACGGGATTGAAAAGAAGAAGGGAAAGGGGATTATTGATATTATAGCTGAAAAAGTTGAAGATAATATTGAAATAAAAATATCAGATAATGGTGTAGGTGGAAATATTGAGGAGATGAACTCTCTTCTTCAAAATAGAGGAGAGACGGTAAAATCTTATGGAATAAGAAATGTAAATGAAAGGATAAAACAGTTATTTGGTGAGCCATATGGTATAAAGTTCTACTCTTGCAAAAAAGCACCAATAAACAGGGAAACCGGTATAAACAATGGGTCAGGAGTTACTGCATTGATTACGATACCTGCAGTGAAAAAATGGAGGGTTTAGATGATAAAAATGGTAATAGCCGACGATGAATATATCGTCAGAGAAGGGCTTAAAAATAATATACATTGGGAAGAATTCGGCATTGAAATTGTAGGAGATGCTTGTGATGGCGAAGAAGCGTTTGATCTCTGTATGAAGCTTCAGCCAGATATACTTTTTACTGATATTAGAATGCCCATAATGGATGGTCTTGAGGTTGCCATGAGACTAAAAGAAAATAAAAGCAGCATCAAGGTTATTATGTTGAGTGGTGTTCAGGATTTTAACTATGCCAAAACGGCTCTGGATGTAAATGCTGAGGGATATATACTGAAGCCTGTTAAAATTAATGAGTTGCGAAGTGTGATAGCAAAAGCTGTAAATAGCATAAAATTAGAAAAATGTAGAGAACATGAAATAATGTCTTTAAAGCAAGAACTTAGCAACAATGTTCCGATTATTAGAGAAAATTTTTTGCGAAACCTTATTTCAAGCTTTTATCAAAATGAAGATGAAATAAATGAAAAGCTCAGTTATCTGGAAATACCCTTGAAATCAGATGAAAGTGTTGCTGTTGCCGTGTTCCAAATTGATGAATATGAACGTATAACCAGGAATAGTACTGAAGAAGAAAGGCAGCTCTTAAACTTGTCGGTTATTAATATTATGAAAAAGATAATCCATGAGTATGGCTTCGGAATTAGTTTTACTGCTAAAGAAAATGAATTTGTGGTTATATATAACCAAAATGCTCAATTGAGGAAAAAATATATCGATGTATGTGAAGAAATAATGTCATGTGTTAATAAATTTTCAGGTGAAACTGTATCAGTAGGAATAGGACGCACTGTAAGCAAACCGGATGACGTTGCAATTTCATACAGAGAGGCTGTAGATGCATTAGAATACAAGTTTTATACAGGAAAAGGTTCTATGATAAGTATAGATGACATCTATCAGGATGAAGATGATATTGACTTCTCGGATCTGTATAATTTGGAACAAAAATTAATGAATTGTATGAGGCTTGGGGATACAAAAAGTGTATCAGAAACCCTAGAGGCTATATTTATGCCGCTTCTATATTCTGGTAAAACGCATTGCTATGCATATATCAAAAGTGTATGTATTGAACTGGTATGCACTGCACAAAGGGTTATTTATGAAACTGGAGAAGATATGAAGGATATTATAGACGACTACTCCATAATTTTAAGTAATATATTTATAAAGAAAGATATGTTTGAACTAAAAAGCTATGTCAAATCTATATTCATTCAATTGGTAGATTTTTTTGCAGGAAGGTATAATAACAAGAATGCAGGAGTTATAAGAAAGATTAAAAGTATTATTGATGAAAGATACATGGAGAATATAAGTGTATCCATGCTGTCGGAAGAAATATATCTTACACCTAACTATATAAGTCTTATATTCAAAAGAGAAACAGGCGAAACAATTGTGGAATATATAACAAGAGTTCGTATGGAAGCAGCTAAAGAGCTTCTTAAATCTTCAGAATTAAAGGTTTTCGAAATCGCAGGAATGGTAGGGTATGAAAACCCTAATTATTTTAGTACTGTTTTCAAAAAGTATACAGGAGTTCACCCTGGTAAATATCAATGTATCAAGAATCAATAGAAAATTATACTATTTTATAGATTATTTCATTTTAATAATTTCATATATCACTTATAATATAATAAAGATAGCGAATTATATTGTTTAACCCAAGCATTAAGAAGTCTCTCGCTTCTACAAGCTGGAGATAAACTGTATAAAACAAATAGTAGTATAAAAATATACAATGCATAAATATCACATAAAACATATAAATGAAATCTCATATTGCAGTATAATTTCTGCAGCGGAAGGGGCTTTATATGAAATCTGGTATTTTATCGAAGCAAAGAACCGGCAGTAACAAAATAGGAAATATGCTGTTGACTGATTTATCAAAGAATAAGGCATTTTTATTTATGCTGCTTCCGGGAACAATAATTCTGATACTGTTTAGTTATATGCCTATGTTTGGTATAGTACTGGCATTTAAAGATTTCAATTTACAAAAAGGTTTTTTTGGAAGTGACTTTGTAGGTCTTAGAAATTTTAAATTTTTGTTTGCAACAGAAGACGCATATATAATTACGCGGAATGTTGTACTATATAATTTAGTCTTTATTTTCGCAGGGAATGTATTGGCAATGTTTGCTGCAATAGCTATAAACGAATTAAAAAACCGCTATGCCGCAAAGTTTTACCACAGCTGCATGTTCCTGCCTTACTTTCTTTCGTGGGTGGTAGTAAGTTATTTAGCCTATGCTTTTCTTAATGTAGAAAGAGGATTTATAAATACTATTCTTGTGAATACTTTTAATCATGAGGCAATTTATTGGTATAACGAACCTAAATATTGGCCTTTTATTATCGTGGGAGCTAATTTCTGGAAAGGGACAGGCTACAGCAGCATAGTATATCTTTCAGCAATAATGGGTATTGACAAGGAGTTATATGAAGCAGCTGAAGTAGATGGCGCTACCAAGTGGTACCAGATAAGAAAAATTACCATGCCTCTGCTTACTGCTATAATGAGTGTTTTGATACTTATGGGATTGGGAGGAATATTCCGGGGGAATTTTGGTCTCTTTTACCAGCTTCCTCTTAACTCAGGTTCACTTTTTAAAGTTACAAATGTAATAGATACATATGTTTATAGAGCATTAATGGCTATGGGTGATATAGGGATGTCCTCTGCAGCAGGGTTATACCAGTCAGTTGTCGGTTTTATTCTGGTACTGGCTTCAAACCTTGCTGTAAGAAGAATGGATGAGAGCAAATCATTATTCTGATAAATTAACACAAATATCTAAAAATTATTATTCAAACTTTTTGACTATTAAGGTACTTATTAATGTGCTAAATCAGCTTTCTTAAAAACCTGATTGACCAGTTTATTTTATGATTATGTTTAAAATAATTTTATTAATTAACAGGGGGCTCACATTATGGCAAGTAAATATAATTCAATCTCCAATGCAGCAAATATAATATTAAATATTTTCTTTATTATTTATACAATAATGTGCATAGGTCCTCTTATGCTTGTGTTAATAATATCCATAACAGATGAAAGCATGCTTATTCAAAATGGATACAGCTTCTTTCCGCAAAAATTGAGTTTTGAGGCATACAGGTTTATATTCAAGGAATCAGGAGTGCTTGCCAGAGCTTATTTAAATACTTGTCTGGTAACATTTGCAGGTACTATTTTAGTTGTTATGATTACTGCCATGTTTGCCTACCCATTGTCCAGAAAGGAGTTTAAGTATCGGAAGGGTTTTTCATTTTTCCTGTTTTTTACTATGTTGTTCAGTGGCGGTGTGGTGCCATGGTATTTGGTTTGTGTGAGAATTTTAAATTTAAAAAACACAATTTTTTCCCTTTTTGTTCCTTATCTTATGAGCGCATGGTATGTGTTGATAATGAGGACGTTTTTTTCAACTACAATACCGGATAGTCTTATAGATTCTGCAAGGATAGATGGGGCAAAAGAGTTCAGGATTTTCTTTAGTATTGTTTTACCTCTTTCCACTCCTTCGCTTGCAACTATAGGCCTATTTAGTGCTCTTATGTTCTGGAATGATTGGTGGCTTCCTTTAATGCTTACAACCGGCGATAGATATATAAATCTTCAATACATGCTGCAAAGAGTCCAGCAGGATATAGAGTTCATTACACAAATGAAGGAAATAGGCGGAGGTGTTATTCCCGAGTTAGCTGGTAAGATACCAAGTGAATCCAGCCGTATGGCATTATGTATACTTGCAATTGGACCAATTATTTTTATATACCCGTTTCTGCAAAAATATTTCGTACAGGGACTTACTATTGGAGCTATTAAAGGCTAATACTATTTTGGTAGATTAGCATATATAAAAAATAAACAAGGAGGTCTTTTCATGAGTAAATTTAAAAAAATCTTTTGCATCGTGTTAACATTATTTATTGTACTCGGGTTAATGTCAGGATGTGAGATAACCAAAAAAGAGCCGGCATTAAAGCAGGATAGCGGAGAGGATAATGCCCCCAAGGTACCGGATTTAAAACCATATGAAATAAACTGGTATATCCCCGGGAGTGCTCAAAAGGATGTTGCACTGGTTGAAGAAGCAGCGAACAATTATCTAAAAGATAAAATTAATGCTTCGCTAAAGCTTGTTTTTATGACTTGGGCGGATTATGCTTCAAAGGTAAATGTTATGCTTCAGTCGGGAGAATACTTTGACATCTGCTTTACCAGCGACTGGTCTACACCTAAATATAGAACAAGTGTTGCAGCAGGGCTGTTTACGCCTCTAAATGATCCTCTGAACAATTTATTAGATCAATATGCACCAAAAACAAAAGCTGTTCTGGGAGAGGATGTTCTTAAAGGTACAAGAATAAACGGACTTAACTATGCCATACCCTGTAATAAGGAAATGGCACGCTGCAGAGGCTTCCTTTTCAACAAGGAACTGGTAGATAAGTATAAATTCGATCTTACTACAATAAAGAAATATCAGGATGTTGAACCTATGCTGAAAGTAATTAAGGAAAATGAACCTGATATATATCCTAATAATAAGGGAGGAATACCACTCGACTGGAACTTTATTACAGATACAGATGTACCCCTTGCTACCTATACAAAAGCAGGAGCTAAGGAAGTATTATTCTGGTATGAGACTCCTGAATATCAGGAACTGATCAGGACAGTTAACAAATGGTGGAAACTCGGATATATCAGGCAGGACTTTAATACATCAAAGGAAGACGATGTTAAAAATTATAAGGTGTTTTGTGCAGATTATACTTTAAAACCTGGTAAAGATGCGGAAATATCCAATCAGTATGGCAACAAATGGGTTCAGGTCATGATTACTCCCACCATAATGTCAAATGTAGAACTTGGAGGCTCAATGCAAGCAATACCCAGATCGTCAAAAGATCCGGCAAGGGTTATGATGTTACTAGAACTGATCAACACTGATCCATATATGAATAATCTAATAAACTTTGGTATTGAGGATAAACACTATGTAAAAGTATCTGACAACATTATAGATTTTGCACCGGGTACGGATGGTGGAAAAAATTCCGGGTATAATCCTGCTATGTCATGGGTGGTCGGTAATGTGTTTATAAATTACCTTTTTAAGACTGAAGACCCAAGGAAAGCTGAGAAGTATCTGGAATTTAACAAGAGTGCTATAGTAATGGAGACTCTTGGATTCAGCTTCAATAATACACCTGTTAAAACAGAAATAGCGGCAATCAAAAATGTATTTGCAGAGTATAATTCGATTATGGCACTTAACCCTGATGAAAATATTCCAAAGGCAATTGCCAAATTCGAGGCAGCTGGAATTCGCAAGGTTCAGGAAGAGGCTCAAAAACAGCTTGATGAATACCTTTCAAAAACTAAAAAATAGAAGCATGTAAAAATGATGCAGCGGGTGATGCAACGGGAACGGTTCCATCTCCGCTGCATTCTTGCCTGGAAATCCTTTAGATGGAGGAGACAATATGCTTTACAATAATGATAATTGCATTAAAGATAGTTATTATATTAAAGGTAAAAGCACTGAAACAAAAAACATTAAAAGCGTAAAAAAGAAAAGAACATATTATACAGATAAAAAAATTAATGCGGCACGAACGAATATAGGCGTGTACCAATGGGCGTGCGCCTGTTCGGTGATTAATATATAGTGGGTGCGAATCCCATCTGGTAAAG
>DAOSDD010000212.1:0-7740 GCA_035362115.1 Clostridiales bacterium
TTCCTGGGCATGTCCTCCAATCATGGTTCCAAGATATGGCTTCGCTGCTTTTGCATAACTTAAGTCTCTTGGAAGCTTAAGAGCCTGCTTCATAATATGTTCTGTTATCCATCCGCTTACCGTTACGTAGCGGTCCACTTCAACGCCCATTCTGCCAAGCCTTTGCTGAATATCAAAACTTGTGTAGTCGTCAATCGTTGTATATATCTCTCCTACTATACCAATTCTTAACGGATTGGCTTTATCATTGATTTTTACATGAGATAACTTTTCTCTGGTATTCTTTATAAGCTCCTTTATTTCACGGGAACTCCTTGTTTTTACAACGTTTTCTCTGAACTGCTTATATATACTATTAACAGAGCCTTTTTCAATCTCCCGGGGCTGTATTTTAAATGTTAGTCTTTCCAGTTCATCTACTGCTATTGCTATCTTAGTAGCATTTTTTACAGCGTTGAAAATTTTAAAGACATTAAATCCACCTGTTAGTTCTCTGATCCTCTTAAGAAGTTCTTTAATATCCCCGTCTGGAGGTTCCAGAGCAATAACATTCATATTTACGTCTAAATCAGCCAATATCTCCCTGTGCATTTCACAGTAATAGCCAAATCTGCAGGGTCCACATCCCCCTGCCATTAATACAGTATCAGCCCCCTGTTCATTAGCTTCCAAAAAATTGCCTATTGTTATTTTCAATGGAAGGCATGCACATTCAGGTGCAAATCTTGTACCTAGTTCCAATGATTTTTTACTGCTAAAAGGGGGGATTATATAATCAATATTTAAATCATCCAATAATGCTTTAACGCAAATATACAGGTTGCCCATATGAGGAAATGTTATTTTCATAATTGTTTCTCCATCTTATCATATCAATGAAAGCTTCTATTCTTGTATTTAGGCCTGCTTCGCCCGAATGCTCATCAATGGTAATTATTATAAAGGGGATGCTCCCGGTTCTACGTACCTTTCTTTCAACAAGATCACATATGAAAGAATCTATCCCGCATCCAAAACTCATAATATATATTATTCCATCTATATCATCTCTATCCAGCAGGTGGAATGTACTTCCAAGTACTTTCGTACCAAAGTACCAGAATGTTTTTTTATTTAATAGCTTTGATTTCTCCTGTATGACTCTTCCATCAACCATATCTACTGTAGTAATGCGTGATCCTAATTCTTTCAGTTTTGCTAATAAATTCATGTTTGCATAATTATCATATAAGTTGTATCCATGACCCAGAATAGCAATATTTAGTGGGGCTTCATTGCTTTGGTTTTCGTTGCTCAATGTTCGATTGCTGCCTTCTTCTTTGCTTTGTGTTTCAGCTCCTGCTGTTTTCTTGCCAAGCAGCTCAACAGGAATGGTGCTATTTTTAACATTCTGTCTGAACTCTCTATAATTTGCCATGGCTTTCCTATATGCTTTTTTTATCGAATCTGTGTCATCAGAAAAATATCTGCCAATCTCTATTGCTGCTTTTAGAGCATTTCTATTAGATTTTCTCAGGTTTATCTCTGTATCTATTATCTTCGGAAGCTCATCAAAAGTATGCCTTATCATGTCAGGAAGGCCTCCAAACTTAGGACATATATACTCCTTTTTGGAAATACTCGTATACCTTGGTATAAATAAATAGTCTACTTTGCCTTTAAGACTTGCAACATGCCCGTGGAAGATTTTAACCGGCAGACATGCTTCATCTATACATTTCTTTACTCCATCATCAAGAATTTTTCTTGTTGTATTGTCTGATAAAACTATTTCAGCTCCCAGCTCTTCAAAAAAGCTTTTCCACAGAGGATAGAACTGATAGTAAAATAATCCTCTGGGAATGCCAACTTTTATATTTGTTTTGTTCATCTGTCAACACCTCGAAAAATAGTATTGACTTATGATATTTGATTTATGCAGTATAATTTTTAATAGAAAGTACATAAAACAAAAAGGGCTGTCCTTAATTCAGAATAAATCCTCAGAACAGTCCTTTTTAATAACAATATTATTTGTAATTCTTAAATATTAAGCTTTGCCTGCACAACCCAATACATTAATCAATTTGTGCTTAACTATCTCCTTTATAGAACTTCTTGCAGGTCCCAGGTATTTTCTTGGATCAAAATCCTCAGGATGATCACCAAAATGCTTTCTAATAGCTGCTGTCATGGCAAGACGCAGGTCTGAATCAATATTGATTTTGCATACAGCCATGGAAGCTGCCTTTCTGAGCATGTCTTCAGGTACCCCCTTAGCTCCGGGCATTTTACCACCATATTTATTGATGTCATCAACAAATGCCGGAATAACTGATGAAGCACCATGGAGTACTATTGGGAAACTGGGAAGCCTTCTTTGTACTTCCTCCAGAATATCAAACCTTAATTTTGCTTCTCCCTTAAACTTATACGCACCATGGCTTGTGCCTATAGCAATAGCAAGTGAGTCAACACCGGTAGCTTCTACGAATTCCTGAACCTGATCCGGATCAGTAAAAGCAGCATCTTTCTCCGATACATTGACTGCATCTTCAATACCTGCTAATTTCCCCAGTTCGCCTTCAACTACAACACCTTTGCTATGAGCATAATCTACAACCTGTTTGGTTAATCTTATGTTCTCTTCAAAAGGATGCTTGGAACCATCAATCATGACAGAAGTAAAACCACCATCAACACATGATTTACATATTTCAAAATCTTCTCCGTGGTCAAGATGGAGACAAATAGGAAGACCTGTGTCCTCCAGTGCTGCTTCAACAAGTTTCATTAAGTACACATGTTTTGCATATTTTCTTGCTCCTGCTGAAACCTGCAGTATAAGAGGAGCATTAACCTCTTTGGCTGCTTCGGTAATTCCCTGAATAATTTCCATATTATTAACATTGAATGCACCTATTGCATAACCGCCTTCATAAGCTTTTTTGAACATTTCCTTTGATGTTACTAATGGCATATATAATCTCTCCTTTTATGTTATATATTTATATAATATATATTACTTTAACTATTGTGCCAAATTTATATTCGGACACCTGCATTACTGGTAAAGATTCTGCCAGCACATTCAGCACCAACTTAACAGCAAATATTTTCAGGCATGTCCTAAATATCAGCACTAATAGCAACACGCCGGGAAAACTATGTTAAGTTTTTGACAGGTGTTTAGTTATAATTTTACCAAATTGAATAATAAAATCAAGTATTATTTTATACTTAGCACCACCAGGGTTATGTCGAATTATGTCGTATACATTAGATGTCTTAAACTCAGTGTTTTCAATAACAATCATGTACTTGATATTTAAAAAGGGCCTTACATGGTTAATGTTCACCATGCGGCCCATAATTTCGGAGGTTAAATCATCCTTCTTTTTTTATTTTTTCCTTTTGTTTAACAACTTTCCTCTAGCTGCACTCTCACCATCATCTTCGTCTTCTTCATCTTCTTCATCTTCTTCGTCTTCATCGTCTACTTCATCTTCGTCATCTTCTTCGTCTTCCTCTTCCTCACCATTAACTATCTTATTAAGTTTTTCTATTTTTCTTTCTATTTGACCATTTGTACCTTTTTCAACCATCTCTGCAGCATTTTCGGAATGCTCCTTCAATTTCTCAGCTAATTGCTGTCTCTTTTCATAGTGCTTCTTAATAAGATTTTTTATTCTTTCAGCCATTGTTTTTAGTTTTTCTTCATCTTTAAGTTCTTTGTCATCCTCATCTTCTTCGTCTTCTTCCTCATCTTCTTCATCTTTCTCATAATCATCAATTATATCTAATATTTGTTCTCTATACAGTTCTATCTCGTTTTTTAAAGCTTTAAGACTATCTTCCATTTGTATTGCTGCATCGAACTTTGCTTTAGCTGCATCTACCAAGGCCTGGTCTCCGGATTCTTTTGCAAGTATCAGTTCTCTTAGTGCTTGTATTGCCAAGTCTGAAGCTTCTTCTAAATTATCTTTTACCATTTCGTATGTACAGTCTGCAAGAGTCCTTATTACTTGGTTTTCAATTCCATTCTTAATACTATCAGAGCATTCTTCAGAAACTTTACCACCTATTTTCAGTATAAAACCCGTTACCTGACCATCATCATTTTTTATTTCCTCTATAGAAGCTGCTATATCATCGGGACCTATTTCAGTACCCTCATCGCTACTACTGTTGATGTTAGCAATCTCCAGGAAAATACCTGACATTTTCTCCAACAACCCTTGTAAATCTTCCTCCGTAACTATTCTTTCATCATCAAGTTTTTCATTCTGAAAACTTACTGCTAGTTCGGTATTTCCATCTTCCAAAATTACAGTATCAATCTTTATACTTACAAGAAGCTTTTCCAAAACATTCGCTGAGTTATCTATTTCTTCATCTTGCAGTTCTTCCTGCCCGCTTACAGCTTGCTGAACCTCATCTGTTGTACCGGTTGCGACACTCTCTGCTACTACACCTAATGTGCAGAAAGTAGTTATTACCAGTATCGATAGAATGATTGAAATGTACCTTTTCATATAAAAGCCCTCCATCTTTTTATTATATTATTAGTTAAAACAACAAAGCACTCAAGTTTTTCTTCAGCTTATAATATATATTCGGAACAAAAATAATAATTTTAAAGGTTTTTGTCAACTTTATATAAATTTACTATCAAAATTCAATTTATTGATTGAAATTGATAAATTTTTACCAAAGTATCCGCAAGCACATTGCATTTTTCAACCTATTATGATATATTTTTATTTGATTTGTATTTTAAATTTTCAGGATTTATACTATAAATCCTGTTTTTAATACATAATAGTATTTAAACAGTTGGCAGATAATTCTGCTATTTTGTAAAGTATATCTAATATTTTACATTTATGCATTTATATATTTATTTTATTTAAGGAGGTTTTTAAATGACTCAATTAAAAGGTGCTTGTATATTTGGTCAATCAGGCGGACCTACATCAGTAATAAACGCCAGCGCTTCAGGTGTATTTCAGGAGGCTTTAAAGCAGGACTGCATTACCGCAGTATATGGAGCCGCTCATGGTATTAAAGGAATATTGGATGAAGTTTTTTATGATATGAGCAAAGAAGATCAATATGAATTGGAATTACTTAAAACAACCCCTTCATCTGCTCTTGGTTCTGTGCGCTATAGGCTCAAAAAAGCAGAAGACGATGAAACAGATTATAAGAGAATTCTTGAGGTCTTTAAAAAGTACAATATAAGATACTTTTTCTACAATGGCGGAAATGATTCCATGGACACATGCAATAAGATCAGCAAATACATGCAAAAAGCAGGTTATGAATGCAAAGTAATGGGTGTTCCCAAAACCATTGACAATGATTTGTGGGGTACGGATCACTGCCCGGGTTATGGAAGTGCAGCTAAATACATTGCTACATCAACAATGGAAATTTATCATGATGCAAGAGTGTATGATAAAGGTCAGATTACTGTTTTGGAGATAATGGGCAGGAATGCAGGCTGGCTGACTGCTGCTTCTGCTCTGGCAGCTTACAAGGGACATGGTCCGGATTTAATTTACCTTCCTGAGCTTCCCTTTGATGTTGACAGATTTATTGATGATGTAACAAAAATTTACAAGGCAAATGGTAATGCAATTGTTGCTGTTTCTGAAGGTATAAAGGACAAAAATGGCAAGTATATTTCTGAATATGGTTCAGATCTAGCTCAAAGCAAAGATGCTTTTGGTCATGCACAACTAGGTGGTCTGGCTTCAACTCTTGCAAACTTTGCTAAGGAAAATACAGGTGCCAAAGTCAGGGGTATTGAATTCAGTCTTCTCCAAAGATGTGCTGCTCACCTTGGTTCTCTTACAGACGTAAATGAGGCTTTCATGGCAGGACAGGCTGCCGTTCAATATGCAGTTCAGGGAATTACCGATAAGATGGTAGCTTTTGAAAGAGCTGAAGGTACTGAATATAAATGCAGCATTAAGCTGATTGATCTTACAGATGTAGCCAATACTGAAAAGAAGGTACCCTTTGAATGGATAATAAATAATGGTACAGGAATATCAGATGAGTATATAAAATATGCTCTGCCGTTAATACAGGGTGAATCCACACCTCCAGTAGAGGATGGACTGCCAAGGTTTGCTAAATTGAAAAAGGTATTGGCAGCTAAGTAATCTGTAAGTAACCTGAAAGATATCACAAGGTGTATTATACATTTTTGAAAAATATATCCTGGTAACTATCATTGAGATTAATATAAACCCGCTCAGTTATATTCTATGAGCGGGTTTTCTAGAGTAGAAAAACAAACAAAATATTCTTGTATGTAGTGTATATACGTGCTATAATCAAGATATTATATAAGTATGGTTTAATTAACCGGCAGACCTTATACTCCTTAACAAGTTGGAGCGAAGAGTCAAGTTAATTAAATCCAAATTGTTAAGGAGGTGTACCCATGGCAGATAAGACTCTTATTTGCAAGGACTGTAACAGTGAGTTTGTTTTCACTGAAGGTGAACAAGCTTTCTACAAGGAAAAGGGATTTCAAAATGAACCTCAAAGATGTCCCGAATGCAGGAAAGCCAGAAAACAGCAGAGGAGAAATAATTCCGGTTCTCATAAATTCGGTGATAACAGGATGTAATTTATCCAGGGAAATAGCTGCGGGGAGAGTCCTTCCACAAGAACTCTCCTTATTTAATTGGGAGTTTATACATACACCTGAAATACAACCTTACAATTATACGACTTTACAACTTTAAATATAGGAGGTGCTTACTTTTGAAGGATATTCCTCTTTATGAAGTACGAAAAATAAAAGACATAAAAGATATGATAAACTCAAGTATTGAAATATACGGAAGTAAACCTGCATTTTGGGTAAAGCAAAAAGGTACTGATAAATATCTTGCAATATCTTATTACGAATTGAAAAAGGATCTTGATGCTCTTGGAACTGCCTTAATTGATTTAGGATTAAAAGATAAAAGAATAGCCATTATAGGTGAAAATAGATATGAATGGGCAGTATCATATCTTGCAATAGTCGCTGGTACCAGTATTGTAGTTCCAATTGACAGGGAACTGCCCAAGAGCGAAATCGAAAGCCTGCTCATAAGAGCAGAAGTTGATGCAATTATTTTTTCGGGTAACAACTATTCACATATCAGTGAAGTAGCAAAAAAAAATAATGCAGTAAAGTATTACATTAATATGGACGGTAAAGAAACTAATTATATTGAAACTAATAATACAGGATCTGATAATACAAGTTCTGATAATACAGGATCCAATAATTTTCAAACTGATAATACAAAAACCCGTAATACTATCCTTGCCTATAAAGATCTCATCAAAAAGGGAAAAGAGCTTTTAAATAATGGAGATGCAAAATTTATAAATGCAGCTATTGATGCAGAATCAATGAGTATTCTCCTATTTACTTCGGCAACCACAGATAAATCCAAAGCTGTTATGCTATCCCAAAAGAATATTTGTATAAATCTTATGGCTATGAGTTCATATAGACCCCAAGGATATATTTTTTTCAATACTTCCCCTGCATCATACATACGAATGCACATGCGGATTTTTATGTGCTCTATATAGAGGTGCATCAATAGCCTACTGTGAAGGTTTAAGACATATACAAAAGAATCTTCAGGAATCGAAGGCTACTGTCATGCTGGCTGTGCCATTAATTTTTGAAGCAATGTATAGACGTATCTGGGATCAGGCTAAAAAAAGCAGCGCAGATAA
>DAOSDD010000213.1:0-7649 GCA_035362115.1 Clostridiales bacterium
CGGGAAAAATGGGGGCTTTGCGGTTTAATGGAATCTCATCACTATGGTTGGTGGCCTTCATTTGTAAGTGAAGTCGCAAAATGGTCATATTGGACACCTTCTCCTACAAGTGATGAAGTCCTAAGAAAGATAGCAAAGAGAGATTTTGGTGAGGAAAATGTTGATACTGTTATTGATGCCTGGAAAGCATGGAGCGAAGGAATAAGAAACTATGTTTCTACTAACGAAGACCAATATGGACCTTTCAGAATAGGACCATCTTATCCTTTGGTTTTCAGAGGCGATGTCCAAATTCCTACTGTTCCTTATGCAATGTTTGGAGGCAATAGAATATGTAATACAAACTACGCCTCCCGTGATAATGGAAGGAGCTCTCTATTTCAATACAGATTACCTGTAGAAATAGAAAGACTGGAAAAAATGAAGGAATGTTTTCTTCATGGAGTAAAATGTCTTGAGGAAATTTATGAAGCTCTTTCCGAAGACAAAAAGAAGGATGCTTTTTACATGATAAACCTTGGTAAATTCATAGTTAATTGTGTTAAGACAACTATAAACATTAAAAAGTGGAATATGTTAAAAATGCAGTTATTTATTGAAACTGACGAAAGTAAGATAAATGAATATGTAGATGAAATGATCGAAATTGGGAAAGATGAAATTAAAAATGCCGAAGCTACAATACCTCTGGTTGAGGCAGATTCCAGATTGGGATGGGAACCAAGTATGGAATATATGACTGATGTGTATCACCTAAACTGGAAAATTAAACAGGTAAAACTTACAATCGAAGGGGCATTGCCGGGTTATAAGGCTGCTTTGAGGTTTAATCATGATTAAGGCACAAATGCACCCAATACACAGTGTAGCAGTTGACTTAATTAGTAATTTATGACTAAAATATAATAAAGTTGCCTATCGCTCTATCATATTTTAGAAAGGATGATGATAAATTGGTTAATGTAGATATTGGTATTATTGTTCAATTAAAGCATGTACTTGAGAATGGGGTAGACAATATACTGGAACTTGGCTTGAATGCCTGCCAGATTAACTGCTGGAATGCAGAGCTGTATACTCCGGAAAACGCAGAAAAATTAAAAGAAATAGTAAAAGATAAGGTAAAAATAACCAGCCTTTGGGCAGGTTGGTCACCACCGGCAGTATGGAATTTTATTGATGGGCCGCTCACATTAGGCCTGGTCCCACGTGAATACCGTGCACAGCGTATAAATGAGCTGAAAAAAGGTGCAGACTTTGCCAATATGTTGGGAATAACTGATGTCACAACTCACATGGGCTTTATTCCTGAAAACCCGGCAACAACAGAATATAGAGAGACTGTAGTAGCAGTAAGAGAAGTAGGTGCATACTGTAAAAGAAATAATCTATATTTCAACTTTGAGACAGGGCAGGAAACACCAGTTACATTAATGAGAACCATTGAAGATACCGGGCTTGATAACCTGGGTGTGAATCTTGATCCTGCCAACCTTCTATTATATGGCAAAGCAAATCCTGTAGACGCAGTAGATATTTACGGAGATAAAATAAGAGGTATCCATGTAAAAGATGGTATGTACCCTACGAATGGACATAGCCTTGGGAAGGAAATGCCAATAGGAGAAGGACTTGTTAACTTCCCGAAGCTAATAAAGACGCTTCAGAAATATAATTATAATGGACCTTACATAATAGAAAGAGAAATCAGCGGACCACAGCAAAAAATTGATATAATCAAGGCAAGAGATTTTTTGTATTCAGTATTATAAAGAAAGTATAGTAATACTACTATATTAAAAAGTATAGTAATACTTCTATGCTAATTTGAAAAGCTATGTCTTCCAGGATAATTTTTGATAGCATCGGGAAGATGTCGCACAGGGAAATGTCTCTATAGAAGGCATTGCGGCCCTTCCCTCGGATGTATTCATTACGAGTCAGCAAAAATTACCTTCCAGAAATGCGCTTTCTATTGGCAACATAACAAAGTAGTAGTAATATAACATTTAATAAAGCAGATGTAGCAGAACATCTGCTTTATTAATTTTTGCGGCAAATTTATTGGGAAATAAATACTATATAATTTACGATTTGAAAGAACTAATGAAGAATTTGCAAATCGTAAGTTACATCAAGGTAACAGAAGCAAGTTTTAAATATTTTAAACCTGTTCTATATAGAAAATGAATATTGTTCAATTAGTTGCGTAAATAGTTAAAGAATATAAAAAATAGATGAATTATAATAATGTATGAAAGTATATACAAGTAAAATATTAGTTATATGTTTATAAAATATTTATACAATTTATCGGAAGGGGAATTTATCAAATGGTGTGCGATTATGAAAAAGTAAATATCATATCTCTTTTGTATGATAGTGTTGCCGATTTTGCAGTATCGGAATTAAAGAAATACCTGAAAATGATGATGCCTGAATCAATAAATATTAACATATGTAAAGATGAGAATTGCTCTACTTGC
This sequence comes from Clostridiales bacterium, assembly GCA_035362115.1. Lineage (GTDB taxonomy): Bacteria > Bacillota > Clostridia > Acetivibrionales > DUMC01 > DUMC01. Next base: position 2,487 of record DAOSDD010000213.1, read on the forward strand.
TACGAAAAAAATATTAAACTAGGCCTTTTAGAGCAGTTTGACATTGATAACTCTGAGGTAGAAAATGACCTTTTTGATGATGTAATACATATTGATGTTGATGGACTATGTGGTGTTATTGCAGGCTCTAATGCAAGAAGCATTTTACTGGGAGTTTACAGATTCCTTCATGAAGCAGGATGCAGATGGGTAAGGCCCGGGATTGATGGTGAGTATATTCCTGAGAAGGACATGAACAATGTAAATGTCAAACTCCATGAAAAAGCTGCTTATCGTCATAGAGGACTTTGCATAGAAGGTGCGGTTAGTTATGAAAACATGGCGGAAAATATTGAGTGGGCACCAAAAGTAGGTTTTAATTCATACTTCATCGAGTTTATTACACCATATACCTTCTTTGACAGATGGTACAGCCATAAATATAACAAGTATAAAAAACCGGAACATCTAACAGTGGAAATGGTTCAAGAATTTACTGCTCAGTTGGAGAAGGAGATTAAAAAAAGAGGACTTGTGTATCATGCAGTTGGACATGGATGGACATGTGAGCCTTTCGGAATACCTGGTCTTGGTTGGGATATGGAAACCTATGAGTTGGATGAAGAAACAAGGAAATACTTTGCTGAGGTAAATGGTAAAAGAGATATATGGCACGGGGTTCCTCTTAATACCAATCTTTGCTATTCCAACCTGGAAGCTAGAAAAAAGGTTGTTGATTATTGTGCTGATTATGTTTTAAAAAACAACCAAATTGATGTACTGCATTTCTGGTTTGCTGATGATGTAAACAACCATTGTGAATGTGAAGAATGTCGTAAAGCAATACCTTCAGATTTTTATGTAAAACTTTTAAATGAACTGGATGATGAATTCACAAGGAGAGGTATAAAAGCCAAAATAGTCTTTCTACTATATGTTGACTTGCTCTGGACACCCGAAAAAGAAAAAATTAAAAACCCTGATCGTTTCCTGATCCTCTTTGCACCTATAACAAGAACATATAGCAGTCCTTATTCTACTGAGAAATTTGATGGACAGCTGCCTCAATATAACAGAAATAAGCTGGAATTCCCCAGAAGTGTTCTTGAAAATATTGCATACTTAAGGGAATGGCAAAAAATGTTTGATGGCGACAGCCTGGTCTATGAATATCATTTCATGTGGGACCATTACAATGATCCCGGATATTACGATATGGCCAAGGTGCTTTTTGAAGATATAAAAAGACTGAAAGAACTCAAACTAAATGGACTTATAAGTGATCAGACCCAGAGATCATTCCTGCCCACAGGATTTGGTATGTATCTTATGGGAAGGGCTCTTTGGAATAATGCTTTGGAATTTGAAGATATTGCAAATGATTACTTCAGCAATGCTTTCGGGGATGATGGCCTGAAGTGCAAGCGCTATATGGAGGAATTATCCAAACTATTTAATCCTGTTTATATTAGAGGAGAAAAAGGAAGAGAAAATAAGGAAGCGGCTGTAAATCTGGCAAAAGTGAAAGGGGTAGTAGGTAGTTTTTTACCTGTTATTAAGAAAAATATTAAGTATGAAAACAATTGTATTGCTAAATCATGGGAGTACCTGGAGTTCCATGCCGGGCTGGTTACAAGATTGGCCGATGCATTTAAAGCACGTGCTGAAGGAAATGAAACTGTGGCAGCAAAACTTTGGGAAGAAACATCTGATTATGCACAGTGCAATGAAGATGCGGTACAACCAGTATTTGACTTGTGTACATTTGTGCAGAGTACTAAATCCAAGTTTAAAGCTAGTACTTAATACAATAATAACAATGGACAAAATATTAGAATTTCATATGATTTTTAAGCGTATAGAGAATATTGGGAGTGTATAGAATATAGCGAATACCAAATCTTCTTTAAAATTACTATACCGGGGTTTGGGAGGGGTTTTTCCTCCCTGTTTTATGTAAGATACTTAGAATGTAATTTATTTCATCAGCAATAGAAGTGAAATGGGGGCTAGATTATTATGAAAACTAAAATGACTTTTTCCGCAACGGGTGATAGTTTCATAACACGACGATTACCTTCAAAAAATGTCTCGTTTGAGGAAATTAAATCTATTATACAGATGGCAGAAGCTAAATTTACAAATCTTGAGGTAACAGCACATAACCAGGAAGGTTTTCCATCGGCACAAAGCGGAGGCACATGGGCTATAACCTCACCTGAAGTCCTAAATGACATAAAAGATTATGGCTTCAATCTGATAGCCTGGGCAAACAACCACACCCTTGACTACTCATATGGAGGCCTGAAAGCTACAGAAAGATACTTGAATCAATATGGTTTTGTGCATGCAGGTGCTGGTAAGAATCTTGCATCCGCCAGTACTCCCAAATATCTTGATTGCCCATCAGGACGTGTTGCACTCATAGCTGCTACATCAAGTTTTCATGAATCATGGATAGCCGGTGAACAACGCAGGGATGTTATTGGGCGTCCTGGAGTTAATCCCCTTAGGGTTGTAACAACATATAACGTAACATCGGAGGACTTTAATCATTTACAGGGAATTGCTGATGATGTTGAAATTAATGCATATGATAATTTAATTAGAAAAGAAGGCTTTTTGTCTGGACTTGACGAAGGTGTGTTCATGTTTGGAAAATATACCTTTAAGAAAAGTAATTATAATGGAGTTACTACAGAACCCGTTGAAAAAGATATGCAGAGAATAATTAAAGCTATTTTTCAGGCAAGACGTCAGGCAGACTATGTTATTGTCAGCATACACTCACACCAGATAAAAGGGAAAAATAAAGAGCAGCCTGCAGATTTTTTGATAACTGCAGCAAGAAGTTGTATTGATGCAGGAGCGGATGCAGTTATTGGACATGGTCCCCATGTGCTTCGCGGCATTGAAATATATAAAAATCGCCCGATTTTTTACAGCCTTGGGAATTTTATATTCCAGAGTGAAACAGTTTCAAACCTGCCAGCAGATTTCTATGAAAAGTATGGTCTTGGACATGAAGATGACGTAGTAGACGCACTTGATAAAAGGAGTGGCAATGGTACAAAAGGATTAGCAAAAAATCCTGAAGCATGGAAGTCGGTCATTCCGGTATGGACTATGGAGGATAGTGAGTTAAAGGAAATCAAACTATATCCTATTGAACTGGGTTATGGGCTGCCTGGTTATAAAAGCGGATGGCCAGCCCTTTCAAGAGACAATGAGATTTCAGAGAGCTTGCGAAAACTAAGCAGACCATTTAATGTGGATATTAAAATTAATGATAATATTGGAATTATTAAATTGTAAGAGCTATAATATCGAACACATTGGGTGAAATATAGCAAAACAATGGAATAATGCAATAATATGGTTTAACTTTATGCTACTGTAACAAGTAATTTACCAGCAGCATTTTCATTGAGAAAAATAGTATAACTTCATATTACCGGAAGTATTTTTATATAATAAGATATATAATATACTATACTACGGAAGGCATATTATAATAAAATTAAATATCTATAATATAAAAAAGGTGATAAATAAATAATGTTATCAGATAAACTTAACGATATAAGAAATAACATGACTGAACTAAAAAATGAGCGAAAGAGCGAACTTAATAGTGAATTAAAATATGAAATAAGGAATAAATTAAAGAACAACTTAAATACTCTTAATATGTTTAGAGCAATAAGATGCATGTCTTTCAATGTAAGGCTGGATACGCCTGCAGATAAACTTAATTCCTGGCCATACAGGAAAGAATTGGCGGCAAGCATGCTTCAATTCCATCATGTTGATATAGCAGGACTTCAGGAGGTTCTGATAAACCAGCTTAATGACCTTTCCAAATTTCTTCCTGAATACGGATGGATCGGCGCGGGAAGAGATGATGGAGCAGAAAAAGGAGAGTTTACTCCCATATTCTATCTGAGGGAAAGACTTGAACTTATGGGACATGGTACATTCTGGCTATCTGAGACTCCTGAAAAACCAGGGAGCAGAGGATGGGATGCCATATGCAGACGTACAGTAACCTGGGGAGAGTTTAAGGACAGATTAACAGATAAAGTATTTTATTATTTTAATACTCATTTTGATCATTTCGGCCGTGTCGCAAGAGTGCAAAGCGCCTATCTGCTGTTACAGAAGATAATAAGTATAGCTTGTAGCAATCCCGTTATTGTTACTGGAGACTTTAACTGTACAATAAATAGTGAAGCATATCAGCTATTGGCGGGAAAAATACATAACAGATTTGGCCTTGAACCACTAAGGGACAGTCGTTATGAATCTGAAAGGGGACACCATGGTCCGTCCATAACTTTTCATGATTTCAAAGCTACTTCTATATTTAAATTAGCAAAAAAGCTTAAGGATCTTAGAAAAGCCCCGGCAAGCATAGAGTGGGAAATGGGGATAGATTTTATATTTGTTAAAAACTCAGTAAAGGTTATACAGCATGGCGTTTTATCTGATACATGGAATGGCAGATATCCTTCTGATCATATGCCGGTAGTGGCGGATTTGATTTTAGGGAATTGATTTGTATGCAGAGAACACGGTTTATGATCAAGTTAAAAATCAAAAGGCAGATTCCAATATATGAAACCTGCCTTTTTTTAATGGTCGGAGTGACAAGATTTGAACTTGCGACCTCTTGGTCCCGAACCAATCGCGATACCGATAGTATACAATAAACAACCATATAATATGATTATTAATGTAATTAAAAAAGTAAAATTTAGTGTTGCATGTTAATTAAAAAAGTGTTATTATAATATTTAGTGTTACGGGGTGTGGCTCAGTTTGGCTAGAGCGCTTGGTTCGGGACCAAGAGGTCGGGTGTTCAAATCACCTCACTCCGACCAAAAAATAAATACCGCCATAGTTGGCGGTATTTTTGTGTCTAAAAATAAAGATAGATTTAACATATCTTATACAAGCAAGATATTTTAAATATGTTTTTATTTGCGTGACGAAATAGCAGATAATAAAATAAATGTCACATAATGTCGATAAGTTTTGTAAGATTTTAGAAGGATATTACTTTTTCTGTGTTGAAGTAGTAAATATAAAAGTATATATGAAGGTGTGTATCTTATATGGATGTAATTAAAAATGTAATTTGGTTTTAAATAATATCTTAATTAGCAATAGCGGAATTGGTTA
>DAOSDD010000214.1:0-7639 GCA_035362115.1 Clostridiales bacterium
CTTATCTCATAACCCTGAGCTATGATATCCTTTATTATTCTATCCAGTGCTTCTGTATTATCCTTTGATACTGCATGTAGGAGCAGAACTGCACCATTGTGAATATTTTCCATTACCTTGTTGTAAGCATAATCCGCCCCTCTGATTTTATCTGTATACCAGTCATCATAAGCAAAACTCCAAAACACAGTTTTATAACCAAGTTGTTTGGACGCCTCCAATGTTCTTTCACTATATTCTCCCATAGGTGGACGCATATACTTAAAGCTGGAATTGAAGCTTTCATAAAACTGCTTGTCCAGTCCCAGCAGCTCGTTTTCAAGTTTTTCGTAACTCATATCGGGCAAACTTGGATGATTTATTGTATGGTTTCCAACCTGATGACCTTCATCCAGCATTCTCTTTACCAATTCCGGGTTTTTCTGAATATAAGGGCCTGTTACAAAAAAGATGGCTTTAACATCATTATCCTTAAGAACATCAAGTATTTTAGGAGTATATCCATTTTCATATCCTTCGTCAAAAGTAAGGTAAATAACCTTCTGTGAAGTATCTCCAATATATATACCATCATGCTTGTCAATCATTTTCTTAATAGTATCAGTTATCTCGGGAGTTTTGTGCTCCTTGTTAAGCTTTATCCACCAGGAATATTTAGTATTATCCAGTTTGCTGAGTGCTTCAACATTCAATTTCTCAACATTTGGTGCTCCAGGGTTTGAAGGTGCCGGTCCGCCTGCACCGGGAAGTTTAGTATCAGACTGGTTTCCATCGCTGCCATTATTTTTATCCGCAGTGTTTTTATTATCAGGAACATCTGTATCTTTTCCAGCTTCAGTCCCCTGTTGACCATTTTTTTTCCCACTATCATCAGGTTTGCTTTCTTTATCGGTTCCGCCCTTTTCATTTGCTCCTTCTGAGGTTGTTCCCTTACTGGAGTTAGAATTATTTATGTTGTCAGCATTGTTTTTTGCTTTATAAGTGCTATATAAATATGAAATGCCAAATCCAAACAAGAAAAATAATACAGCTGTTATCAATAAAACCAGCTTCAGTTTTTTGCGAGCTAGTTTTTTATTTGCTCCTTTTTTACCTTTTCCATTTTTCTCATTATTCTTATTGCTGCCATTTCGTTTATTGTTATTACTGTTTGCCTTTAGTTTATTTTCATTATTCATAGTTTTCATCCTTTGCTTTTAAAATACGAGACTTACGCTTCCGGTTCAAATACACCAGCTGAACATAATTAATTATATCAGTCATTCATATTGAAGACAAGCTATCTAATTAACTGGGGTGCATTTTCTTCCTTTGAACAAAGTTTACGGATTATTTATTATGCTTAAGGCAATGGAAAATTCGTAATTCACGACACAGATGTCGTGAAAAAAGAAGGACTGTCCCCCTGATTTCTCCCCCTGATTTCTTGTTTTTCACTCTGTTGTCTAGCCCACCTTGTTTACCATAAACTCCCCGATGGTTATTTCACCGTCATTTTCAATGAGCCCATCAATAATATCCTGTTCCGTCAGTGTGTTAATCAGCTTGAACTTGTCGTCGAGCACATATACTATATGAAAGCCATCAAAATCCATGTTTTTTACAACTTCACCCATAGGAACATTATCCATAACTACCAGGCTTCTGGCAGGGTAAACACCTTTTTTTAGTATCCTTGAACGGCGGTACAATAATTGTTTTATATTCATGAAAGCTGCCTCCTGATTTATTGATTTCATTATAAACAATATGTATAACCCAATTAATAGAATATTAAAATTATAGTAATAAAATGCCTGAATGACTCCAATTATGAAAAAAAATCCAAGTATAATGAATGATATTATCCTCATATATTTGTGTGCAGCAAATAAGCCTTTATTTCTTGTTAATATTTCACATAATATTCTGCCGCCATCAAGTGGTAAAATGGGTATTATATTAAATACAGCCAAATATATGTTCACCCGTAAAAAAGTTATCACCAGGTCCGGGCTTTCATATTTTAACTTTTCAAAATATGCTTTAATCACTGCAACTGCCCCAAACAGCAATACATTAGTAATAGGGCCGCATATATACATAATTATTTTCTGCCATGTTCCGCAGTAATTCTCCTCAATCTGGGCATTCAACCCTGCAAGATGAATATTTACATTGTATATTTTCAGTCCCATTAACGATGCCGCAAATATATGAGCAGCTTCATGTATGGATATGGATACAAAAGCACAAATGAACTCTATTCCATGACCAGCAGCAAAAAATAAAAAAACTGCTAACAGCAATATGGGATGGAATTTTATTGAGGTTTTTGAATTGCGCATCAAGCTACTCCGTCATATCAAGAGGCACATCAATAAAAGAGAGGGGATCTAATACTTTCCCATTCTTCCATATTTCAAAATGCAAATGTGTACCTGTAGAATATCCGGTGTCTCCAACCTCTGCAATTATATCTCCCTGTCTAACCTTCTCTCCATCTACCCGGGTAATTTTTGAACAATGAGCATATACTGTTATGATCCCTCCCGGGTGCTTTATCTTTATATTTCTTCCGTACATTCTGTCTTCGGAAATTTCCAATACCTCTCCATCAGCCGCAGCTTTTATTTCGGCACCTTTATCTGCTTCAATATCCAGACCATAATGGAATCGGCTTTTTTGGGTAATAGGATCGATACGTTCACCAAAATATGATGACACAAATCCTTTTACAGGAGTAATTAGTTCAATATTCATCAGGTCTGTTGATCCATCAGTCTGGTTAGATTCCTCTGAAGCATCTTTAATATCAGATTCATAGTTCTGGGCTTCATTTTGATTAACAGGTTCTTTTTCCCCGGTTTCCGCATTTTCATTACTTTTATTATAGAGATCCCCTTCCCATAGATGCCCGTTTATTATCCTGTCAAAGTAGTTGCTTATTCTATTTGGAACATCTTTTAAATCTGTGTCATATGATAAAGTCCATCCTACTTTACTACTGATAAAATTTGTTACTGATGTGTTAATTCCTTTTATTAGCCAGATGATTAAAAAAATCATAATAGATATTACTAATTGTTTTGCTATAGTTTCCGATAGTTTGCTTTTATCCCTGGTATAAGCCCTTCTTCTTCTGTAATAGGCATTATTGCGGGGATATCTTGGTTTTACAGCTACATTTTCCATGCACCCACACCCTTCCTTAATCAGAGATTCCATCATATAATTTATATTGTACAAGTGTGAGTTTTATTACAATAAAGAATCCGGTATGAAAAGCAAAGTACATACCGGACATGTTTTCGTTTTATTTATATCTTTAAATCTTTAAGTTGCTTAAAAATTTTTCTTTTCACTTATAATGTTTATACTGTTTATAATGCTTATTTAAATCTTTTCTCATAAATCGCCATCTGCTATTATTTGCTAATTAAATTCCTCCACTCCAGATCTCCTCTTTCAACTCCCTTGATTAACACCTCAGCTGCAGCAATATTAGTTGCAACAGGTATATTGTGAATATCACAGAGTCTGACCAAAGAATTTACATCAGGTTCGTAATCCTGAGCAGTAAGAGGGTCACGAAAAAATATAACAACATCCATTTCATTGCACGCAATCCTTGCCCCTATTTGCTGAGCCCCTCCCATAGGGCCGGGGAAAAATTTATTTACATTTAAACCTGTAGCTTCAATAATTAATGTTCCTGTAGTACCTGTAGCAAATAAAGTATGATCCTGAAGTATTGATTTATATGCTATACAGAAATCAATCATTAATTCCTTTTTTTTATCGTGAGCTATCAGTGCTATGTTCATATTTATTCTGCAAACCTACTCTTCCTGTAATCCTACTCTTTTTTACCCTTCACATTTCTTATAGGTATATTTGCTATAAGTGCAGGTACAACACTTTCCCCATCTTCGCTTTGTGTCCGTGTCAGTTGAATGTCAAGGTCTCTTTCATCAACCTCTATATAATTGGTTATTACTTTTATTATTTCACTCTTTATCATCTCAAGAAACTGAGGAGAAACATTTGCCCTGTCATGGATTAAAACCAGTTTTAATCTCTCCTTTGCAACATCCTTAGATGCTTTAGGTCTTGAAAAAAAATTTAATATATCCTGCAACATATTTAATCTCCTTTTCAGGTTGTTTTAAACCCTAAAAATTTCTTTAGTTTCAACATAAATCCTTCATCTGTTTCAAGATCCAATAATGGAACTTCCTCACCCAATATTCTCCTTGCTATATTACGGTAAGCTTGTCCAGCCAATGATTTTGGATCGGTTACTGCTGGTTCTCCTCTGTTGGTTGAAACTACAATTTTCTCATCATCAGGTACTATTCCTATCAAACTAACAGCCAGTATATCCTTAACATCTTCAATGCTCATCATTTCACCGCGTTTTACCATATCAGTTCTTATTCTATTTATCAAAAGCTTTGGATCTCTTAACTCTTTTGACTCCAGAAGTCCAATTACCCTATCGGCATCCCTTACCGCAGATACTTCAGGTGTTGTAACAACCACAGCCCTGTCAGCCCCTACAACAGCATTATTAAATCCTTGCTCAATACCTGCAGGGCAGTCAATTATTGCAAAATCAAACTCCTTTCGGAGTTCATCGCAGAGTTTTAACATCTGATCAGGTTTAACCGAAGATTTATCCCTTGTTTGAGCAGCAGGCAAAAGGAACAGGCCCTCATAACGCTTGTCCTTTACAAGAGCATTTCTTAACTTGCATCTTCCTTCAACTACATCCACCAAATCATAAACAATCCTGTTTTCCAGCCCCAGAACCAGATCCAAATTCCTTAAACCGATATCAGCATCAATCAAAACAACTTTTTTATTACAAAGGGCAAGGCCGGTTCCTACATTAGCAGTAGTGGTAGTTTTACCTACTCCACCTTTTCCTGATGTAATTACAATGACTTCTCCCATTAGCAAATAACCCCCCATATATGTATGTATATATATGCACCTAAAAAACTCTATATCTATTTTACTAATTTGTCAATCAAATAGTCAATCAAATAATCAATCCTTTAATTCTATTTTACCTTTGTGGCAAAAATCTTTCAATATAAATCATATCATCTTTAACATATGCAATTTCTGGAATTGCAGGTCCCCTGGAATTTATATCATCAGGAGGACGAGTAATTATATTGGAAATTCTCAACTGCACAGGTTGTAAATTAAGTGAAGCAACTATAGCCTTGGAATTACCATACATCCCTGCATGAACAGTTCCCCTAAGCCAACCCATAACTATTATATTGCCTGAAGCCAGGACTTCAGCACCAGGGTTAACATCTCCAAGGATAACAATATTACCATTAAAACTGATTAATTGTCCTGAGCGGACTGTTCCTCTGTAAAATTTGGTTATACCTTCATCTGTCCCATCAAAATATAGATCACTGATTTTATTAATAGGTTTTTCTATTTCCTGGTCTCTATCCTGAATAGCTGTTTCAAATTCCGTGTCTTCCTGGAAGCTTTTTACCTCTGCTTCCGTCTTTTCTTCCATCAGTCTTACAACTCTGTCGATTTCATCAGACAATAATTTGCGTCCACGGTATTTAACAACCAGAGAAGCTCCTTTAAAAAATTTACCGGCAGCTGTCAACTTTTTATCAATTTGATTAAATATAGAATCAAAATCCAGTTCTTCATTCATTATTAGAATCAACCCATTATTTGTCGCTTTAAACACTATCTCTGAGTCATTCATGCCAATACTACCCCCAAAAGTTATTTAGCATTTTTCATACAACACTATACTGCACTATTCTATATTATACTACATTTGTCTTTGCCTTATATTAATTATATAATATTAATATACTACATGTTTTATCATGGTTTACCGTCTTTTCGCACTAGTATTCTGCCGGTAATCATCCCCGAAATTAAACCTTGCATTAATCTTCATGACCAAAATATGCACTATAATTGATAGGCCTCCATTATATAAAGCTTCGGTAAATATTATGTTTTTCAGTGCATAAAGCATGATGCTTCGTGTTATTTCCGGGTTGCTCAACAGATATACTCCACTTTCATAAACAAATGTTAGAAAGAATGTAAAAAATATTACAACAATAATATTATCTTTGTACAACCTTCTATTTGACATACCGGCAATAACTCCCAGGTACATCCCAAATAAGGCATAAAAGCCAATGATTTTGCCCGCAATTATATCCAAGGCCAGTCCTGCAAATAATCCAATAATCCCTCCGCCCTTACTGCCTTCAAGTATTGAAGTGCATACAGTGTATACCAGAATAAGATTTGGTTTTACATTGTTAATTTTCATATAATCTGAAATAGTAGTTTGAAAAAGTATAATTATTATTATACTTAAAGCATAAACTAATATTTTGACTACTGTCCCCTTAAATCTCATTTTCCCCTCGAGTTACCTGTTTTCTCATTATCATTTTTCCTCTTCAACACAAATACTTCTTCAAGCCGCTTTAAATCTACTTCCGGATCGATAATGGCATATCTGTCCAATTCATTGGTAACCTTTCTGACTTCTCTAACTTTTCCCACAAGAATGCCTTTAGGGTATATTCCTCCAAGGCCCGATGTTTCAACCACATCATCCACGGCAACATCCACATCAATTGGAATATAGTACATACGGCATAAGCCCTGCTCTTTTAAAGTCAGATCACCTTTTAACATTACATGGCCCCCTCCGCTCTTCAAAATCCAGCCGCTTATGACACTATCTTCATCAATGATCGACACTACTTTGGAGGATGTGCTGTCAGCACTTATAATTCTACCCACTAAACCTTTTGTACTGGATATGACCGGATAGTCTACATCCACTCCATCTTTACTGCCAATATCAATTTTAAATACATTAAACCAGTTTCCCGGTTCCTTAGCTATTACATTTGCGCCAATAATTTCATAGTCATCAAATTGAGCCTTGAGGTTTAAGGCTAACCTCAGTTCTACAATTTTGTCCCTGTAGCTGTTCAACTCTCTATTTTCTTTCTCAAGTTCATTTACTCTTATTTTCAGAGTTTCATTTTCTTCCTTTAGAGTTTTTATTTCCTTAAATGTAGTAAAAAAAGAGTCTACCTTTTGCCCCGAACTAGATAGTAATTTCTGAAGGGGTGAAAGCGGAACACTTAAAATATTTGAAATATTTGTAAAGCTATCTGTATTTAAAGTTGATACCATTATCACAATTATTAGTATAACTGAAGCAAATATGAGACTGAAATATTTATTTTTAATTAAGCTTAATAATCGCCTCAAGGGTTTAACTCCCTTCTACACAAGTTTTCTGGGAGAAACTAAAACTTTCCTCAATGTTTCAATACCTTCCAGGACTTTACCTGCACCAAGAGCTACACAATCCAGAGGATTTTCTGCAATAGTTACAGGCATACAGGTTTCCTCGCCTATAAGCTTATCAAGCCCACTCAGTAATGCCCCTCCACCTGTAAGTGTAATACCTCTGTCCATAATATCAGATGCCAGTTCAGGTGGAGTCCTTTCCAATGTATATTTAATAGCATCAACAATTGCACTGATAGGGTCCTTTAACGCTTCAGTTATTTCAGAAGAAGTGATAGTGATGTTTTTAGGAAGTCCGGATACCATATCTCTT
>DAOSDD010000215.1:0-7620 GCA_035362115.1 Clostridiales bacterium
TACTTGAGAGAAGAGTTTCCCCTGCCCAGCTACAGTACCTGCACTAATGCTTCTTCCAATAATTTCTTCAAAAATAAAATATGCACCCCCGAATTAGGGGTGGCTTGCCCTGATCCGGCATTTATGCGTAGTGAATGTAATTTCAGCGGGAATGCTGTACCAGGTCAATTCCTCCAAGTAATATATGTGCCAGCCCAAAACCTGTAACTCCCCATGAAATTTTAGGGTTAACTTCTTTTAATGCAATACCTGTTACAGTTACTGCAATTCCCAGTGCTGTAGGTATGACACCTTCCCTGATTCTCATATTGAATAGCCTCCTCTGCCCTTATTTAGTTCTTTGATTTAGTTTTTTGTTAAGCCAGGACTCTGTTATTTTGTATTATTTTGTGGAGTTTTTCTTATTTAATACATTTAATATAGTCAAATATTATTAATAAAAATTGATCGAGCAGAGGTACAATTTATTTTAATACTGATAGATGGGCTTGATTTTCCAACCAGTCATCCAGTGGCTGAAGCGTATCAAAATCGATATATTTTCGCTTCATGGCAAGGGTTATTAAATAATCTGCCAGCAGCGGATTTCTTGGGAGAAGGCTTCCATGCCCGTAAGAACAGTATACATTTTTATAAACAGCTCCTTCATAGCCGTCTTCACCATTATTGCCACAGCCGCAAAGCACTTTCCCCAGAGGTGAAACACCAGACCCAAGGTAGGTCTTGCCAGAATGGTTTTCAAAGCTTACCACAGATATATCGCTGGATATGTCATCAGGCTCTTTATTTCCAACCGATGATCCCTTAGATCCAGAAGCAGGAAAATTGCACTTAAATATAAGATGGCCTGTCATCCTTTTATTGGAATCAATAGTGTATATGTCCAAAATACCTGGGCACTCCAGCTTTGTTCCATCTGTGGTTTCCAGGTATTTCCCCATAAGCTGGTATCCTCCCCCAATACATAGGAAGACAACATTGTTTTCAACAGCCTCTTTTACTGCATTTGCTTTGACAGCTTTGAAATCTCCCAGAATTATTTGCTTTTCATAGCCTTGACTGCTGCCGAAAAAAACTATGTCGAAACGGTTGGGATCAAAATTATCTTTAAGGCTGATATTATGAATATTTACATCTATATTCCGCCATTCACATCGTTTTTGAAGGGTAAATATATTTCCTCTGTCTCCATATGAATTGGTAAGTTCGGGGTAGAGGTAACAAATATCTATGCTATGCATTGTTATATAACAAACTCCCTTCTATTTATATATCTAAATTACTTCCAATAATTCTTTAAATTGTATCTTTTCTTCAAAATTTTCCTTATTTCCAGCATGGCTGTGTATGTAGGCATAATAAAAAACCTGGTATTTTCATCAACAGCCTCAAGTCCTTCATCCAAAAGAGCAGCAACATCTTCTGTCATATGCAGGTTTTCAACGGGCAATCCTGCATATTTGAGCCGTACACCCATATCGAAGCCTCTTGCACCTGATATAAATATTTTTTGGATTTTACTTTCCATAGGGTTCAGTTTTTCAAAATCTACATCCCAGAGCCATGATGTATCAACACCATCACCAGCCATGTTGTTAACAATAAACCCAATGACAATATTCTTATCTTCCATGGATAGATAATCAAGCACTTGATTAAAACCTGCCGGATTTTTAACAAGTATGATTTTTATTGTTTTACCCCCTGCATTAATCTCTTCCATTCTGCCGAAACCCGATTTATATTCACTTAAAGCAGGGATTATAACTTCGTAAGGGATATTTGCCGCAATTCCACATGCAGAAGCTGCAAGAGCGTTATACACGTTAAATAAGCCCGGTAAACTGATATTTATATTATTGCTATTTTCTGTATCATAGCCATCAAAATGAATCCTGATGCTGGAATAGCTGTCTGTCATTTTGTCAATACCTGTACAAGCAACTTGTACTTCCGGTCTTTCATATCCGCAAGACATACATTTAAATTCTCCAAGATGACCGTATGTACGCCAGGCATACTCATATTTATTTTTACAGTATATGCAAAACTGTGCATCAGAATTACCCTCGCTCCTGATTGCATCTTTATGCTCATCTGCTATTTCAATGCCTGGATTATTTATGCCGTAGTATATCACTTTGTTTACTACATTTCTGCCAAGACTTGCACAAAGTGAATCATCAGCATTTAGAACTAGCAGGGATTCCGGCAAATTATTTATAGCATTTTTTATGCCTTCAAGCACTGTATAAATTTCTCCGTAACGATCCAGCTGATCTCTGAAAAAATTAGTTACGACGATGATATCAGGCTTAAAATGAAAGGATATTTTGCTTAACACAGCTTCATCAATCTCAATCAGTGCAGTTGAACAGGTACTCTGACCCAAAAAATTTACCGCACTAACAAAAGTTCCGGTTATACCGCTTAAAAGATTTGCGCCTGATTTATTTGAAATGTATTTTATACCAGCGGACTCCAGTATTTTAGCAATTATTCCCGTAGTTGTGGTCTTACCATTTGTCCCTGTCACAGTAATTATTTTAAACGATCTGGTAATTTCCCCAAGTATACCAGGATATATTTTTAAGGCTATTTTACCAGGTAAAGCTGTTCCCCCGCGATTTGTGAGCCTGCAAATTATCATAGTCAGTCTGGAAACAAATATTGCCAATATTAACCTGATTTTATTCATTATTTCCACAAAATCCTCCAACACCACGTATAAATGTATATAAGTACTACTATGCCAATTTGGAAAACGATGTCTACCGGGATAATTTTTGATAGCATCTTGCAACATAACAAAGTAGTAATTGTATTTATCATAACATAATTATACACTATTTTTCGCAAAAATTATCATAAGTTATATATTTAGGGTACATTTAATTTGTCTGAAGGAAATATTGGTAAAGAGCACTGTAACAATAGTCCATGGTAAATATTTCTCCAGATTTGACAAATGCACCCATACATTTTATACTTTTACTTTAGTTGTTTAAAAAAATTTAAAGACAATGTATAATGAGTAAAGGGAATCTATACTTCCCCGTTGTAAAAATAAAGGGGGTAACCCGATGGAGAACAATGAAAAAGTTTTAATAGAGAAATCCCAAAATGGTGATATTGAAGCTTTTGAAAAGCTGATCGAAGCTTATCAGAGAAAAGTTTTCAATATTGCTCTGGGTATGTTCGGAAATTATGAGGATGCAAGTGATATGGCGCAGGAAGTGTTTATAAGAATTTTTAAGTCTATTAAAAGCTTTAAAGGCCAATCATTATTCTCAACATGGTTATACAGGATAACAACCAATGTTTGTCTGGATGAACTAAGAAAAAGAAAAAATAAAAATGTCATATCTATTGATGAAGAGATTCACCTTGATGATGGTGAAGGGGTAGTACGTCAGATTATTGATGAAAGTCCATCACCGGATGTAATAGCTGAAAAAAAAGAATTGAAAAAAGTTGTAAATGATGCAATTTTAGAATTATCTGCAGAGCATAAAGAAGTGATTATATTAAGAGACATACAGGGGTTTAGTTACGATGAAATAGCTGAGATAATAAAATGTCCGCAGGGAACGGTTAAATCAAGGATAAATAGGGCAAGGAATATACTAAAAGAAATACTTAAAAATAAAAAGGAACTTTGGGATAAAGAATACGTCAAATAATAAGGGAAGGAGGGTTGGAGATGTTGAATTGCAGTCAAATAAAAAACTTGCTGGCATCATATATAGATAATGAAATGGATGAAAGAGCACGGATTGAATTTGAAGAACATATTAGCATTTGCTCTTCATGCAGGGAGGAAATGCAGGATATTATAAAAGTTGTGAATATGCTGAGAAGTCTTCCTGAAGCTGAGCTTCCTGAAGACTTTAGTGAAAAGCTGCATCAAAAACTTGTCAGAGTAAAAGAGGAAGAATTACATGGGAGAAAATGGCTTCCGGCAAAACTATTTACTGTAAAGAATAGTTATTTAAAAGCTTTATCAACTGTTGCAGCAGGTGCACTGGTTATTTTTGCCTTGAAGGGAATATTTTTCAATGGATTTTTAAATAGAAATAAAATTGCTAAATTAGAAAATAGTACAAAAATGAGTAAATCAGTGCCGGAAGAATTGATGGCGAAAGATTCGATTTTAAATGAATCTGCTGAGGGTGAATCTATTGAAACCAGGTCATCTTCTAATGATTTTACAGTAAATGATTCTACAGCAAATGATTCTGTAGCAATTGGCTCTGCTGCTAATGAATTGGTTGAAAATAAATCAACTGCAATGATAAAGGGTGACTTTAAAGGAGCAGGTAGTTCTGAAAAACCTATTGACCAACAGGATATAGGTATTATGTTCACAGAAGGTACTGCCAGGTCAAAAGATAGCAGTGAGTTGTTGAAATATAGTGATAAAGAAGCAAAAGAAAAAAACAGCATAGAAGGATCTGAAACCGGAGTACTTGATGACAAGAATGCCACTGATAAAAGCAATATTAAAAGCTTTACTGCAGATGACTTTCAATCTGCTAATGGAAAATCTGAAGCAGATAAAGGGTCTGAAACTGATATGGTTCCTGAAACTAATACAGGTTCTGAAAGCGACATAAAGCTTAGTTCAGTTCGGGGTATTGAAGATTCAAATGTTACAATAATGATGAGCACTGAAAGTGCGTGTATGAAGAATTTACAGGAGCATGAGTTGTTATTTGGGAATAACAAAATTAAAGTTTCTGTTTTGATAGAAGGTAATACTGCAGAGCAGGAGAAGGTCAGGTCTGTTATTATGGAAAGCGGATTGCTTTCAGACGAAGAAAAAGGAAATATGATATTCAAGGAATATAATGAGAAAAGTGAGGAATCCGCTAGGGAGGGTGAAAGTACCTTTGCTCTTGTGGAGCTTAATATGCGAGGGATTAACTTGAACCCCTTAATTGATGCAATTATTTATAGTAAGAATGAGTTAAATGCACAGGTAGATTGTGAAGAACCTATTTGGGATGATGGAATTAAATTAAAGTATGATGAGTTAAACACAAAGCTGCTTGAAATAAATAAACAAATTTCTGCAACACAGGAAAAGAGCGACAGCTCCAGCCAATCTGACACTGAAAAGTTGATAGCTGATAGAAATGAAATTCTGAATAATATTGAGGAATTGTTGCAGAATACTGAATATATTGCTGAAATTAGAATTAACCTCACTAGGAAATAGCAAGAAATAGCAAGAATATCAGAAATATTAGACAGTAGCCATTTACGGTTGCTGTTTTTTTGTGTAGAATATTGAAAGACGGATACTAAATTTTTTGCAACATATAGTAAGATGTAGATATGATTACACTGTCAAATATAAATTTTCGTTATTAATATAATTTGGTAGAAAGGGTTATTGGTATACAAAAAAATGGATAATAAAAAACTAATGTTAATTGATGGCAACAGTATATTGAACAGAGCATTTTATGGACTCAAGGGCTCGCAATTACTGGCTACATCATACGGCCTTTATACAAATGCCGTATATGGATTTCTAAATATACTTTTTAAGTATCAGGATGAAGAACAGCCCCAGTATATTTGTGTGGCATTTGATATGAAAGCACCCACTTTCAGACATGACCAATATGAGGGATATAAGGCTAACAGGAAGGGTATGCCTGATGAACTGGCTGTGCAGATGCCTGTTTTAAAAGATGTGCTGGATGCCATGAATATAACAAGAGTTGAGTATTCAGGATATGAAGCTGACGACCTTATCGGGTGGCTTTCCAGATGTGGAGAAGATAAAGGAATGGATGTAGTAATAGTTACAGGAGATAGAGATTCATTGCAACTAATATCCGAAAAAACTCGCATTAAGCTTCCTTCTACCAGATTCGGGAAAACAAATACGGAAGAATATAATTTGAGTAGTTTCTATGAAAAATACAGTATATCCCCAACCCAATTTATTGATGTTAAGGGCTTAATGGGAGATCCCTCCGATAACATTCCCGGGGTCCGGGGGATAGGTGAGAAAACTGCCCTGGAGCTTATCAGAAATTTTGGAAGTATAGAGGAGATATATAATAACATTAATAAAGTAGATAAGAAAGGCGTAAGAGAGAAGCTTGAGACAGGGAGGGACATGGCGTTTTTAAGTAGGCAGCTTGCCACTATAGAAAGAAAAGTTCCAGAGGAATTATGCCAGATTGATAATTTGAAAATACGTGGGTATGATACTGAAAGGCTCTATCAATTATTTAAAAAACTGGAGTTTAAATCTTTAATTGAAAAGCTTGGACTTCATTCCGTGGATTCAAAGAATAAAGATACTGGTATTACTTATATGGAAAAAGCTGGCGAAAATAGTAATGACGAAAATAGTCAGGGTGAAAATAGCCAAGTATCAAATAATGATCAGCAGAATAACTTGAAAAGAATAATTTATATTAAAAATGCCGGTGATTTAGCTGAACTGCGAAGCAGATTATTGTCCTGCAATGAAATAGGGATATCCCATATATTAGAGAAAACTCCTGAAAAAGGTGAATTGGTCGGGGAATTAGCAGCATTTGCTTTATCATGGAAGGAAAGCAGCAGAATTTATTCTGCATATGTAGAACTTACAGAAGACATAAATGAGGAAAATTTTATAGATGAATTTAAAGATATATTTTTGGATGAATCCGTAAAAAAAATCGGGCACAATATAAAAAATCTCCTCTTATATTTGAAATGCAGAGATATAAGCTTAAAAGGTCTGGCTTTTGATACTATGATAGCTGCTTATATTTTAAATCCTTCAAGGAATACTTATATGGTATCGGAATTAACTGCAGATTATCTTAAAAAAGAGATTGAGCATTTGGAAGAGTTAACAGGCAAAGGAAAAAATCAGATATGCTACAGAGAGGTTCCATGCAACCATCTTGCAAGGGCTGCTACAGGCTACTCTGAAGCAATACTTGAGCTTAAGCAGGTTTTAGAAAAAGAAATCCGGTCAAACCAACAGGAAATGCTGTATTATCAAATTGAGCTTCCGTTGGTTGAGGTGCTGGCAAGCATGGAATATTACGGATTTAAGATAAATAAGGATGAACTGAGTACATTTTCTGTTGAGCTTGATGAAAAGATTGGCACATTAACATCAGAAATATACAGCCTGGCAGGTGAGGAATTTAACATAAACTCCACTAAACAGTTAGGAGCAATATTATTTGATAAACTCGGACTTCCGGTTATAAAGAAAACAAAGACCGGCTATTCTACAGATGCTGAGGTCCTGGAACAGTTGGCTTCAATGCATAGCATAGTTTCTTCCATTCTGGAGTACAGGCAGCTTATGAAGTTGAAATCCACATATGTTGATGGTCTGCTTAGCGTAATAAATGAAAGAACTGATAAAATCCATACCAGCTTTAACCAAACTGTTGTAGTAACAGGAAGAATAAGCAGTACCGAGCCCAACTTGCAAAATATTCCATATAAATTAGAGATGGGAAGAAAAATCCGTAAGGTTTTTGTTCCATCAAGCAAGGAATATATTCTTACAGATGCTGACTATGCACAAATTGAGCTAAGAGTTCTGGCGCATATATCCGGTGATAAGAGCCGTATATCTGCATTTAT
>DAOSDD010000216.1:0-7609 GCA_035362115.1 Clostridiales bacterium
ATTCAATGCCTTGCCCGATTCGATTGGGACCTCCGCCTAAAATCATTACTTTATGTGTATTATTATTGACTGAACTATTATTGACTAAACTATTGTTAGCCGGATTATTTGCTGTATTAAAAAGGGTATTATAGACGGTGTCGGTGGTTGGGTTATCCGCAGTACTACTAACAGTATTAACTAAAGTATCACAAAATGTTCTGCCAATGACAACAGTATCAGTGCTATTACTGATACTGTTAGCTGCAGTACCGTCATTACCATCAATAGCACTACCGGTATAACAATTATCAGATGTACCGGTAACACTATTAACAATATCATTAACAATATAACTAGCAACATCATTAGTAATATCATTAACAATAGTAATATCATTAACAATATTATTGGCAACATCATTAGTAATATCATCGGTAATATCGTTGGTAATATTATATGTTGAGTAGTAATACACAGTATCTTCAACACCACTTACAGGAATGGTTTCCCATGTTCCTGATAGTCCTAAGGATATGCGCCGGTTCCGTATATCTTTTTCCGGTACTCCCAGAAGTTTTGCCAAATAACGGTCTGCAAAACCATCTTTTTTTGCCTGGATAAATAATCTGTCAGGGAAATTAAGTTCTACCCCTTTTTCAGCTTTATACATTAGCATCTCTTCTTCCAATACCACCAGTTCTTTCATTTGTTCTAAAAACCATGGCTTTATATTGGTTAATCTGCTGATTTCCTCAATGTTAGCCCCTTTTCGTAAGGCTTCATATATTATAAACTGTCTTTCACTTGTAGTTTCATGAAGTAGTTCAAGCAATTCATTCAAAGGCTTCTGATTATAATTTTTGGCAAAACCCAGTCCATAACGTCCTGTTTCGAGAGAGCGTATAGCTTTTTGAAGGGCTTCCTTATAATTCTTACCAATGCTCATTACTTCACCCACCGAACGCATTTGGGTGCCCAACTTATCATAGGAACCCTTAAACTTTTCAAAAGCCCACCTTGGAAATTTTACTACCACATAATCACCTGAAGGTGGAGTATATTTATCCAGAGTACCTTCGCGCCAGTATGGTATTTCATCCAGAGTCAACCCAACTGCCAGCATGGTGGATATGGAAGCTATTGGAAATCCCGTTGCTTTTGAAGCCAATGCAGACGACCTGGAAGTTCGTGGATTAATCTCAATTACTACAATCCTGTCTGTTACAGGGTCATGAGCAAATTGGACATTGGTGCCTCCAATTACCTGAATGGCCTCAACTATTTCAAACGCATATTTTTGAAGTCTATTTTGGAGTTCCTGGCTGACAGTCAGCATAGGAGCTACGCAAAAAGAATCCCCCGTATGGATTCCCAGGGGGTCGACATTTTCAATAAAACAAACTGCAATCGTTTGATTTTTCGAGTCACGAACAACTTCAACCTCAAGTTCCTCCCAGCCTGTCAAATACTCCTCTATAAGAACCTGACCCACTATACTTGCTGATATTCCACGGCTTACTACGGTTCTTAGTTCTTCAATATTATAAACTCTGCCTCCGCCTGTACCACCGAGTGTGTATGCAGGTCTTACAACCACAGGAAAACCCAGTTCCATGGCAATTTCCTCAGCTTCTTCTACACTGTAGGCAGACCTGCTTTGGGGCATGCCAATACCCAGTTTACTCATGGTTTGTTTAAAGGCCGTCCTGTCCTCACCCCGTTCAATTGCATCAACCTGCACACCAATCACTTCAACATTGTATTTGTTGAGTACTCCTGCTTTCGCCAGTTCTGCGCATAAATTAAGACCGGATTGCCCCCCTAAATTAGGTAATAAAGCATCCGGTCTTTCTTTAGCAATTATGTCTGTAAGTCTTTTTAAGTTAAGCGGTTCAATATATGTCGCATCTGCCATTCCGGGATCTGTCATGATGGTGGCGGGGTTGGAATTTACCAGAACAATTTGATAACCCAGGCTTCGGAGTGTTTTACATGCCTGCGTTCCTGAATAATCAAACTCGCAGGCTTGCCCTATTATAATGGGACCTGAACCTATGATCATTATTTTTTTTATGTCTGTACGTTTCGGCATATTATCTAATCCCGTTATACATAACTATAAAACTCAGTGAAATTCCATGTCTGCTTCCATGTCTGCTTCTTCATATGACTGTTAATAGTTGTTTAACAATTGTTTTATAAATATGCTAACGGTTTTCACCTACCTTCTAAAATATTTTACAATTTTCCCAGAAACTCATTTCATGACTTTCTGGGTGATAACCATATTATGATTGTTCCCCAGAAAGCCGTTTTACGACTTTTCACTGCATGCTTACCTGCAGTGAGTTGCAACATTTTTGCTACCTGGAGCAATCTAATATGATTATCCAGCCTTCCTTTGTAGGCTGACAAAATTCAAGGTGACTTAAATTTTCCCAGAAACTCATTTCATGACTTTCTGGGTGATAACCATATTATTCATCAATGTTTTCTAGCAGTATTATCCAATAATCAGTATCTTTTAGCAATAGTTACTGCAAAAAAATCATAATCTAAAAAGCAAATGTTTAATACCACCCGAATTATTATACACTAATTGTAATTAAAATTACAATTAAAATTACAAATTATATTAATCAAAAAATGTCGAATTTTGTTGAAATTATATTTTCTTAGGAGATTAAATGTTTTCTACCGTCTTGCATCATCTATAATTTCATCAATATCAAACATTTCTGAAAGAATGGACATTCTATCGCGAAAAGCTACTCCATCTATATGAACTCTGTCTTGAGCTATATAATTGGGACCGTATTCAATATAGTCACTATTTCCAACAGCGCATAAGATATTAAAACCTTCGTCCAAAAGATATTGGAACTTTTGATCTTTAGATAAGAGTGAACTCCCAAAGGGGTAAATATAAACAGGAGTTTTACCTATCAGTGGCTCTACTTCATCCTTCCATCTTTGAGTATCTTTTTTCAGGGTTTCATAGCTGATTTTTGCTGCATCCAGATGTCCGTATCCATGGCAGGCAAAAGACCAGCCTGTGTCCTTCAAACGTTTTACTATTTTTAGAGCTTCCTTTTTTTCTTCCTCTACATTTGGTGCAGGAGGGTTATCGGTTCTGTATCCTAGTATGCCTTCATAACCTGTCAAACCGATAATACCCTTTGCACCTTGAAAGGAGAAATCTGGGTGTTCTTCAACAAATTTATCCAATATAGTTATAATATCATTATCTCTGGAGATTATTTCTTTACCTTCGGGTGTTATTGAGAAATCTGCAATATTACCATTAGAATCCAATATTAATTTATGTACAACTCCGTTCTGCCTCATATATTCATAGTAATTGTTGTCATCAATTGATATAATCAGAGGTTTTTTCCCTTCCGGTAAAAGCATATTCTTTTTCACAATAGTTTTTTTACCTTCTTCTTCTTTTTCTTCATATATATAGTTTATGTCAACGAGGATATAGTTTTTATTATGCAGAGATATTAATATCTTCTTAAATTCTTTTACTGTTATAAACCAGTCATCAAAACCTTGAGCCATATAATCACCATCAAAGGCAAGTTCCGGATAGGCAATTAAGGGGTGAAAGAATATGTGCCTTACAGGGCCGCTATATTCAGCGAGCGCATCAACCGGTTTATCAAAATTATACTTGGTTTTACCGGGAATTTTGTCCTC
Organism: Clostridiales bacterium; assembly: GCA_035362115.1. GTDB lineage: Bacteria > Bacillota > Clostridia > Acetivibrionales > DUMC01 > DUMC01. The sequence continues at coordinate 3,688 of DAOSDD010000216.1, forward strand.
TTCGGTTTCTTCAGTAATTGCGTTTAGTTTATCTTGCTTATCTTTATCTATTTTATTTTGACCTGTAGCATCACTTAAATGCCGAGATTCTTCCTTATTGCCAGTAGTCAACACAGGTTTATTAATGTCAGTATTATGATGTTGAGATTCTTGATGTTGCTGAGGGTCATTAACATTCTTATCAGATTGATGAGATTGCTCAATTTCATCTAGAGTATTTTTATTTCCTGTGTAAACACTTGCCAGAAGAACTCCTGATAAAGATACAAAAATTAGTACAATTCCTATAAATCCAGTTATCATAAGTTTATATGCTGTTGCCGACCTATATGTTGACCTATATGTTGACTCAGAAGTTGACTTAGATGTTTCTATTGATTCATCTGTATTATTATGTTTTTCGATATTCTTCATTTATACATGACCTTTCTAATTTTTATAAACAATATATTTTTATAAAACCACATGTTAATTATGACGTATAGAGAAGACAAAAAGTTCACATTTTGGACAAATTGTTTCAGCTTATGATGGCGATATACATTTTGCTATTATAAATGGTTGGAAAATATTGATTATTTGTGTGTTTAATATGGTATAATAATTTCAGACATAGATGGATTTATTACACCACTGATTGTACTATTTATAGTAGTGGAGTAATAGTACTGCAGTAAATAAGGGTAGAGGTGGGTAAAAATCAATGCAAAGGTTTATGTTTAAGACATGTGCGATAACAAATGAGATAGACCTAAATAAAATTGCTGAAAAATGCAATATCAGAAAAAAATATACATGGGAAGAACCGTTGGTATTAAAGGATAATATTCTTAGCACTATTTTAAATAAAAAAGTTTACGATGGGCAAGCAATAATGCTTTTTTCTTTTGGCAGCATTGTATTTATTAACCTACCCTCTTCTTGTATAAATGTGTTTTTAAGTTATTTGAAAGAATACAAGCCGGAAATTGATATTGAAAACTGGGAAAGATATTCTGATGATTATGAATTGAGGGCTGGTAACGTTGATGAAATTGAGATGACTGATGAATATGCTATAGTACCTCATATTGAAATAGCATATACCGAGCTTGTTTCCGTTGTTCTTGCAAAGTCTGTGGCTCTTGAAAAGGTAGAGGAACAACTGGAAAAAATTCTTGACCGGATAGAGAGCATGATAGATAGACTTGAGAAAGGAAATCTGAGGTTTAGTGATAAGGAGCTTGCTAAAGCTACTGCCAGAATCATACGGCATGAATATAACAGCATCAGCTATATCATGATACTGGATAGACCTGATGTTACATGGTTGAATAGCAATGCTGCGGAATTTTATGACAAGATGTCGGAATTTTTTGAGCTAAACGACAGGTTTGAGATTTTAAAAAGCAAGACAGATATATTGGGAAATGTTATTGACGGATTCTCTTCCATCAGCCACTCTATGAGGAGCTTGTTTATAGAATGGGTTGTAATTGTATTAATTGTACTTGAAGTTATACTTATGATTATTGAATTGATAAGGTCATAGCTGACTCCGTTAACCAAGTATTGACTATCAGTATGATCTTGAAGTTATACTTATGATTATTGAACTAATAAGGCCATAACCAACAGCAGAACTGAATTATGGAACAGCAGTTATGCAACAGAAGTTGTGGGATTAAGGACTATAGAATTACGGGTAGCTTGAAAGCGAGATATAAGATGGAAATGAAAGAAAATACGTTTAATTGTTTTAAGGTAAATTCCAGGCTTAATATGAAGAATATGGCCTCCTTTTTTAATATTAATTGGCCTATGGGTAAAAAAGATTATATTGCATTGAAAGACAAACAACTTGATACAATTTTTAAATATAAGACACAGCATAAGGTAGTCTATTTTTTTGAATTTGGATGTATGACCTTTATAAATTTTGATATGGATGAAATACGAATTTTTATGGAGTATGTTGAGTCTATTATCGGTAAAATAGATAGTGACATGTTCATGAAGTTTTATGAAGGATACGCAATAAAAGTTGGTCATAATAATTGCTTTAGATTGTATGGAGACGGTGAGAACTATACGGGCTACAGTAAATATATAGAGGCTATAATTGCTGTTATACTTGCAAAATCTACCGCATTATCATGGGTTGAAAGCCAGGTGGATATCCTCATGGATGAGGCCGAGAGGATAATAGACAACCTTTATAAGGGCTGGTTACGTACCAACAGCAGGAAATTCAGCAGGATAATAGCAAGGATATTAAGATTTGAATATGAGAGCATATATAATATTGAAATACTAGATAGAACCACGGGGCTCGATAAAAAACTGAAATTCAGACAGGTATATGATGATATGGTAGGATACTATGAATTAATGGAAAGGTTTAATATTGTAAAAAACAAAGTTGATAATCTAAGACGGCTTACCAGGTCTTATGCTAACTTAAGCTATGAACATCATGAAAACAGATTATATATATTTGAAATATTTTTACTGGTTTTGTTTCCCTTATCCTATCTTTTCAGGTATTTAGTAAAGTATCAACAGTTGATTAAAATATTTCCGGTATTTTCTTCAAACCGGCTGAATATTTTCAATAGGGCAGGTAAAGATGCAGAGAAAAAGATAGATGAATAAAAAATATAGTTACTGATGAATAGACAGTAGATGAAACACCGGTAGATAGGATTAAACAAATAGAGCAGATCAGGAATGAGCAACTTGACTGGTGACATAGAAAGCCAAACGATAGGATTAAATATATAGAGCAGTTCAGGAGGTAACAACAATGTACGGGCTTGTATTAGAAGGCGGTGGTGCAAAAGGGGCATATCACATTGGGGTATCCAAAGCATTGGTTGAAATGGGATTGGAAATTGGCGGAGTTTCAGGAACTTCAGTAGGTGCCTTAAATGGCGCAATGATAGTTCAAGGAGAGCTGGATAAAGCTTATGAAATCTGGCAGAACATGAACCCTGCACAAATTATAAAGCTTACGGATAATGAGGAAAAAGAGCTGGATGATATGGAAGCTACAGGAGAAAAGTTGAGCTTTAAAATTGACAGGTTAAGGAAAATTGTAACTGAAAGAGGTCTTGATATTGAACCTTTGGTAAAAATATTAAATAAATTGGTAAGCGAATCCAGGGTTCGCGAATCCTCTATGGATTTTGGAATAGTAACATTTGATTTGACCAATAGAAAGCCTGTAGAAATATTTAAAGAAGATATACCTGAAGGTAAATTAATAGACTACCTTATAGCAAGTGCAAATCTTCCATTGTTTAAGATGAAAACAATAGACGGGAGAATATACATTGATGGAGGAGTTTATAATGTGCTCCCTATCAATCTTATTCAAGACAAAGGGTATAAAGATATAATTGTAGTAAGAACCTTTGGACTGGGACGTATAAAGAAAATTGATACTACAGGGTTAAATGTAATTACAATAGCACCAAGAGAAGGCCTTGGCCCGGTATTAGACTTCAGCGCGAAAAGAGCAAGGAAAAATCTGAATATGGGTTATTATGATGCCACGAAAGTGTTTAAAAGCTTAAAGGGTAGTAGGTATTACATTAAACCAATGAACAATGATGATTACTACATAAGAAATTTGACAGAGCTGAAAAACGATAGGATTGAAAAACTTTGCCACTTGTTTGGATTGGAGAATGCATATGGTAAGAGATCGCTTTTTGAATATGTGATACCTAAAATAGCAGATATACTGGGAGTTCCTTCAAGTGCTACCTATGAAGATATATCAATCGCCCTGGTTGAAGATGCTGCACGAATTTGCGAAATAGAGAGATTTAAGGTATATACCATGGATGAGTTAATATCAGAGATAAAAAAAGAGTATATACCTGCAAAAGATGATTTTATTAATGAAATACCTGCATTCATGAGGGGTATGAATATT
>DAOSDD010000217.1:0-7557 GCA_035362115.1 Clostridiales bacterium
TTTCACGTGAGCCTGGGTCAAGGACAAAAATTGCTGTTTTTTCCAAAGATGAGAATGTAGACCCGGTAGGTGCTTGTGTAGGTCATAAGGGAATAAGAGTACAAGCTATTGTTGATGAATTGCGGGGAGAAAAGATCGATATTATTAAATGGAGCAGTAACCCTGGAGAATTTATATCATGCAGCTTAAGTCCTGCGAAGGTTTTAAGGGTTGATGTTAATGAAAAGGAAAAGGGTGCAAGAGTAATAGTACCCGACTATCAATTGTCTCTGGCCATAGGCAAGGAAGGACAAAATGCGCGCTTATCTGCAAAGCTTACAGGTTGGAAAATTGACATTAAGAGCGAATCTCAATTGAGAGCTGAAATAGAACAGCAACTATTAAACTTTAACGCAAATTACAAGGATGCACAAGAGGACGAAGAGGACAAAGAGGACAAAGAGAACGATGAAGAATAACTTTGCGTAAGTTATCGGGAGTGTGGTACAATATGAAACAGAAAAAGATACCCATGCGTATGTGTCTTGGATGCAGAGAATCAAAGCCCAAAAAAGATTTGATAAGAGTAGTCAAGAATAAGGAAAATGAAATATCTGTTGATCTTACGGGTAAGATGCATGGCCGCGGTGCATATATATGCCGGGGTAAATTGTGCCTTGAAAAAGCAATAAAAGGAAAAAGATTTGAAAAAAGTTTTGAAATGACGGTAAGTCCGGAAGTATTTGATATATTAAACAAACAAATGGAGGAGATTGATGAATAATAGAATATATCCTTTCCTTGGATTAGCTGCAAAAGCAGGTAAACTTATATCTGGAGAAGAAGCGTGTGAAAGAGCTGTTAAAAGTGGTAAAGTCTGTTTAATATTAGTAGCTGAGGATGCTGCAAATAATATGAAAATGCGCTTTGAAAATATGTGTAAATACAGGGAAGTTGATATTAGAATATTTGGTGAGAGAGAATTATTAGGTAAATTTACAGGGAAGGATATGAGGGTAGTTATTGGTATTTTACAGAAGGAGTTTGCAAAACAGCTTTTGCAAATGATAGATAATCAAAAATTAGGAATTGGGGGTGTATAAACATGGAAAAAGTTAGGATTTATGAACTTGCTAAAGAACTAAATACAACAAGTAAAAGGCTCATTGAAAAACTGGCTGAAATTGATATAAATGTAAAAAATCATATGAGCTATCTTGATGTAAACGAATTGGAGGCTTTATATAAACATATAGGTGTAGTTTCTTATGATGAAGAAAAAAAGGATGAGGATAGGAAAAAGTCTTCTACCTCCACACCCCGAAGCAAAATGGAGCAAAAGAAGCCTGAAGTGAAGGACTCCAACTATAAAAGTGCGCCAAGGATAATAAGGAAGACCGAAATTGTACTTGATGAAAAAGTTAATGATAAATATAAAGAAGATAGTAACCGTAAAGATGGGCAGCATGGGCGTAATAGAGGTGAATCCAGGGGAGGAAGAAGGTATGGTGGTATAAAAGTCAACACTGCAGGGACAGGTTTGAGGGCAGGTTATGTAAGGGATACCGGGCCTTCAATAATAAAGAAAGACAAACTGCCAAGGACGGATAAAGTACAGGAAAAACCCCAGGATACCCGCAAATCAATCATAGAATCTGCAAGTGATGATGTAAAAATGAAACAGGCAATTGAAGAACCAGTTACACAAGCAATTGAAGAACCAGTTACACAACCAGTTGAACAAGCAGTTAGAGAACCGGCTAAAGAGCTGATTTCTAATGAAAACGAAGAAAAAAAGACTGGAGGTAAAAAGATTAGTGTTTTACCAAAAGAAGAGATAAAGAAAGTGAATGTTGAAAAAAAGAAAACAGAAAATAAAACAGGAGAGAAGGAAGCTCAAAAACCAGCCCAAAAAGAACAGAAGAAAGTAACAGATAAGTATATTAGCAGACAAGAATACAAAGAAACGTTGCGTAATAAGGACCAACAGGCAAAAACCAATTTTACAGGCGAAAAAAGCTGGGTTAGGACCGGGGAAGACATGAAAACCATGGAAAATGGTAAGAAAAATGAAGAAAAACATGAAGCAAGGTCTGATAGTTATAAGGACAAAAAGAAGGCAAAGAGTACAGGCTACACAGCTGCCAAGCATGACAGGCATGAAGCGTTGAAGCCTGACTTCCTGGAAATACCAAAGCCTGACATTAGGATTGAACCTGAAGAATCAAAGAAGTTTAGTTATAAAAACAAAGAAGCTGATAAGGATAGTAAGCGTGAGCAGAAGAGAGAATTGCCAAGAGCACAAATTTCTGATAGCAAGAAGAAGAAATTTAAAACAAATGAAATTGTAATTGATGAAAAAAGGAATATTTCACAATTAATTACAGATGATGGAATTATTGATAATAAATATGAGGAACGAAAAGGTAAAAGACCTGTAAGAGCTCCTAAACGCAAAAAAGAAGATAAGAATATTGAAATTGAATCCAATGCTTCCATAATTGCACGGAGATCTACGTTATTATCAATAAGTATTCCTGAGGAAATTACTGTCAAGGAACTTGCCGAGAGTTTGAAAAAAACTTCTGCAGATGTTATTAAGAAGTTGATGAATATGGGCATTATGGCTACTTTGAACCAGGTGATAGATTATGATACTGCAGCTATAGTTGCCGATGAATTTGGAGTTAAAGCGGAAAAAGAAATTATTATTAATGAAGAAGATATTTTATTTGATAATGAAGAAGATAATATTGCAGATTTGAAGGCAAGACCGCCTGTGGTTGTTGTTATGGGGCATGTAGACCATGGGAAAACATCCCTTCTTGATGCAATCAGAAAAACTAATGTTATTAAAAGCGAAGAAGGTGGCATAACACAGCACATAGGTGCTTATATGGTAAAAATAAACAACAGAAATATTACATTCCTTGATACTCCCGGTCATGAAGCATTCACTGCCATGAGAGCCAGAGGAGCGCAGGCAACGGATATAGCTATACTTGTAGTTGCAGCGGATGATGGTATAATGCCGCAGACAATAGAAGCCATAAACCATGCAAAGGCAGCTGATGTAGCTATAATTGTGGCAATAAACAAAATCGACAAACCAGGGGCTAACCCGGAAAGGATAAAACAACAACTGACAGAACACGGTCTTGTACCTGAAGAATGGGGAGGCGATGTTATTGTTGTTCCTGTATCAGCTTTAAAGGGAGAGAATATTGATCTGCTTCTGGAAATGGTATTATTGACTGCAGATATGCTGGAGCTTAAAGCAAACCCTAAAAAGCAGGCTAAAGGTACTGTAATAGAAGCAAAACTTGATAAAAACAGAGGACCTATTGCTACATTGTTAGTTCAAAGAGGAACACTTTCTTTAGGCAATTCAATATTAGCAGGTACAATTTTGGGTAGGATAAAGGCTATGACAGATGATAAAGGCCAAAATATAAAAGATGCAGCACCTTCAACTCCTGTTGAAGTACTGGGTTTTTCTGACGTACCTGAAAGTGGGGAAATATTTTATGCAATAGAAGATGAAAGGCTAGCTAAAAGCTTGATAGAAAAGAGAAAGCAAAAACATAGAGAAGAACAGCTAAAATCAAGCTCAAGGGTTACTCTTGAAGATTTGTTCAGCCAGATTCAGGAAGGCAAGGTTAAGGAGCTTAATATTATAATTAAAGCCGATGTACAAGGATCTGTTGAGGCTGTAAAGCAATCTATGGAAAAGCTTAGCAATGATGAAGTTAAAATTAATGTTATACATGGCGGAGCAGGAGGCATTACTGAAACTGATGTTAAGCTGGCGGAAGTATCCAATGCTATTATTATTGGTTTTAATGTAAGACCTGGAATAAATGTATCGGAAACTGCTAAAAGTGTGAATGTGGATATCAGACTATACAGAATAATATATGATGCTATTGAAGATATTGAAGCAGCTATGAAAGGCATGTTAGAACCCAAACTGGAGGAGGTAATCCATGGACATGCTGAAGTAAGGCAGTTGTTCAAAGCATCTGGTATAGGCGTTATAGGAGGATCTTATGTCCTTGATGGCAAGATAACCAGAAACTCCGGTGTACGTGTAGTAAGGGACAGTATTGTGGTTTATGAGGGAAAACTTGCATCGCTAAAAAGGTTCAAAGATGATATAAGGGAGGTTTCACAAGGCTATGAATGTGGAATACTTATAGAGAAGTTTAACGATATAAAAGAAGGAGATATTGTTGAGGCTTATGCTATGGAGGAAGTGCAAGAATGAGTTTTTATATTTTTACACTAAAATCCGGGTTAATACAGCAGGTTAATGCAGTTGAATAATACAGTAGAATAAAGAATAGGCTCAAGGAGTGATTTACTGATGGCTGAAAGAATATATAGAATATCTGAAGAAATAAAACGGGAGATCAGCAATATTATTCAGAATGAATTGAAAGACCCAAGGCTTCCAGAATTCGTAAGTGTAGTGTCAGTTAATACTACCAGGGATTTAAGATATGCAAGAGTATATGTTAGCGTATTTGGAAATGACGAAAAAAAGAAAAGTGCTATGGAAGGTTTGAGGAATGCAGCAGGGTTTATCAGAAGAGAAATTGGGCAAAGGATTAAGCTGAGATATACGCCTGAATTACAGTTTGAACTGGATAATTCTATTGAACATGGAATTTATATTAACAAGCTGATAAATGAAACGGTAAAAGGGGATTGAAGCAAACAGGATGGTAGAATTATGATATTAGATGAAATAATAGATGTTATAAGCATATCAAGGAGCATTTCTGTACTTCCCCATATTTCAGCTGACGGTGATGCGTTGGGGTCAGGACTGGCACTGGCTCTGGCGTTGAGCCGTACAAATAAAAATGTGGCAGTATATCTTGAAGAAAATATCCCCCGACTCTATAGTTTTCTACCTGGACAGGAAATGGTTGAGGTTTTTCCGGAGAGTGTTGAAATACCTGATACGGCTATAGCTATAGATACCGGAGATATTGAAAGACTGGGTAAGAGAATTGAATTATTTAAAAAAGCAAACAATAGGATAAATATTGACCATCACTATACAAATACTAAATTTGCCGATTTAAACTATGTTTGTGTAAATTCATCTGCTGTGGGGGAAATAATATACCAGATAATAAATATGATGGGGTTTAGTTTGGACAAAGATATTTCAACATGCCTCTATGTTGCAATAACAACTGTCACAGGCGGATTCAGATATGAAAACACGACATATAAGACTCACTTAATAGCTTCAGACTTATTAAAAAGCGGTATTAATATACAGGAAATATCTTCAAAAGTATTTGATTCAATTTCAAAAGAAAAAGTAAAATTAACGGGTGCTGCAATAAGCTCTCTTGAACTTTTAGAAGATGAGCGGATAGCATTTATTACTGTAACGGAAAGAATGATGGAAGAGACTGGTGCCCTTGAAGAAGAGTGTGAGGGCATTATAAACTTAGGAAGAAACATATATGGAGTTGAGATTGCAGCCTTATTCAGGGAAAAACAAGGGGAAGTAAAAGTCAGCTTCAGATCAAATTCTGATGTTGATGTCTCAACTATTGCAAACAGATATTCCGGTGGTGGGCATAAAAAAGCCGCCGGTTGTACAATAAAAGGTACGTTGCATGAAGTAAAAAAGAAAATACTGAATGATATGTCAGATATTTTAAAAAGATGAGGAAATGGGGGTTTACAGTATTAATGGCCTGTTAAATGTTTTAAAACCACCAGGTATGACATCTTTTGATACAGTTGCATACTTGAGGAGAATATTAAAGGAGAAAAAAATTGGACATGCCGGTACGCTGGACCCTGATGCAGCGGGAGTTTTACCAATATGTACGGGTAAGGCCACCAAAGTCATAGAATATATAATGGATATGGAGAAAGTGTATAGAGCTGAACTTATTCTTGGAGTCTCTACAGACACACAGGATTCTTCAGGAAATGTTATTGCCGTAAATGAAGTTACTGCGTCTGAACAACAAATAATCAGTGCTATAAAGAGTTTTATGGGTGAAATATATCAGACGCCTCCTATGTATTCTGCTATTAGATTAGAAGGCAGAAGGCTTTATGAACTTGCAAGAGAAGGAAAAAGCGTGGAACGAAAGCCAAGAAGAGTTGAGATACATTCAATAGATGTAATAAAGATTGATAAAGAAAAAGTTCTTTTTGATGTAACCTGTTCAAAGGGGACATATATAAGGACATTATGCTTGGATATTGGAGATAGACTGGGTTGTGGAGGACATATGTCGTTTCTTATACGAAAGAGGACAGGAATATTTGATATTGGATCTGCACTTACCCTGGAAGAAATTCTGAAAGCAAACAATGATGGTAAAATATGCGGGATGTTTTTAAAGGTCGATGAAGTTTTTAAAGAGTACAAAAGTTTTCATTTGAACGAACACAGTGAAAAATTATTTAAGAATGGTGGGTTTATTTACATAAATAACATAAATATTATTAATAAAACGAATAATGAAAATATTATTGATGAAATAAGTAATGTGAATATTATAGATAAAAACCATTACGATTTTAGTAGTGGTTTACTGGTAAGGGTATATAATGAAAAAAAAGATTTTCTTGCTCTTGGCCAGGTGATAGTAACAAATGGGAGTTGCTATTTGAAACCTAAAAAAATGTTTGTTTGACGACATAATGTGATGAGGAGAAAACCTATGGAGGTCATGCGTGGTATTAAAAATACATTGCTCACAAAACCGCTGGGTATTGGATTGGGTAATTTTGACGGACTGCATATTGGACACATAACCTTAATAAACGCACTAATAAATGAGAGCAGGCTTAATGATTTACATTCAATGATCTATACCTTTGCAAAACATCCGGAAAATATTTTAAAGAAAGAATTAATTACACCATTATTGATAACAGTAGAAAAAAAAGCAGAATTGTTAAGCAGCCTGCCCCTTGATTATTTATATTACGAAGACTTTGACGAATCATTTTCCAAAATGCAACCTGAGGATTTTGTGAAAGATATTTTGGTAGGCAACTTTAACATAAAGCTTGCTATGGCAGGGTTTGATTATACTTTTGGCTATAGGGGCCGAGGTGATGCCAAATTGTTGAAAGAATTAGGAGAAAAACACAATTTCAGAGTTATAATAATTCCGCCTATTAAAATAAATGACGAGGTTATAAGCAGTACACTTATCCGTGAGTATTTGACAAGTGGTGATATGGAAAAGACCTTTTACTTTCTTGGAAGGCATTACTCCATAACAGGATTAGTTGAGGGTGGACACCGTATGGGAAGCGAGCTTGGATTCCCTACAGCTAATATTAATCCGGAAGAATATCTTCTCTTGCCTGCTCATGGAGTCTACATAACTAAAACACTTCTGGATGGAAAACTGCATAAAAGCGTTACAAATATTGGAATGGCACCTACAATAAAGACTGGAAGAACCCGGGTAAATATAGAGACATATATATTAGATTTTAATGGAGATATTTATCAAAAAAATATTGAAGTCTTTTTTATTAAAAAAATCCGGGATGAAAAAAAGTTCGGTAGTAAGGAGG
>DAOSDD010000218.1:0-7473 GCA_035362115.1 Clostridiales bacterium
AGGAATATCTGTTACTTGAGAGAAGAGTTTCCCCTGCCCAGCTACAGTACCTACACTAATGCTTCTTCCAATAATTTCTTCAAAAATAAAATATGCATCCCCTCTTAGGCTTTATAATTTAAAAGCCTCTTCAATCTCAGCTACCTGCTCTTTATTAATTTCTATTACATTACCTAGCACTTTTGAGGATATTATAGCTTTTGCACTATATTCTGCAACTTCAAGCCTGTCATAAGCATTTAGCAGAGAGCTTCCTGTCACTATAATGCAATCATTTTCAATAAGCAAAATTGGTGTTTCTTTCGAGAAAGCTTCTGCTACCATCTTGGGCTGCATAAAACTAGCCCCAAAAGGCAGCTTGGGGATATCACGCAACATAATGTAACTTTCCGGAATAGTTTTTGTTTCAAACTTTTCCTCTGTTACTGCAAAGGCCATTATGTTTGGCGGGTGTGCTATTATTACTGAACTAACATTGGAATGCATTTCGTAAATATACTTGTGAAGCATGACTGAACGACTTGGGTTTTTGCCAGCTTCTTTCCAATCCATATCAATCCTTGCGATATCATCAATGTCCAGGTATTTCCTGTCAGCATCATAAGGTGTAATTATAAAAGAATCATTATTTAGCCGCTGAGAGAATGTCCCCTGGGTACTTGTAAAAAGCTTCTGGTCGTATGCCCGGTGAATAAGCCTGCACATTTCCTGACGGGCTGCTTTCTCTTCACTGCTGTAACTTTGGGGAATAAACTCATCCATTTTTACATTTTGCTTATTTCTGGAGATCTCAATGTGTTTTTCCGTTAAAGCAATCGGTTTACCAATACGATTAGCTTTTATTTCGAGCCTTGCACAAAAGTCCAGAGTTTCAAATGCCATAAATGCCTTAAACAAATTTTCGCTTCCAACAACAACACCATGGTTTTCAAGCATTACAGTATTATGTCCATTTTCAAATTCCGCCGCAATTTTGCTGCCAAGGTCCGGACTTCCTGGAAGTCCATACTCAGCCATACCTACAGAACCGCATATAATGTGGGCATTGGGAATCAGCCTTGTGTTGGGAATTTTTCGCACAATACTAAAGGATATTAATGCCGGAGGGTGGGCATGAATAATTGCCTTAATGTCCGGCCTTTTCTGGTATATTTCTTTATGGAAAGGTAATTCTACTGAAGGCTTATGAATGCCCTCCATAGTACCATCGGATTTAATCCTTATAATATCTTTGGTAGTAAGGGAACCCTTATCTATACCGCTGGGTGTAATCCATATATCTCCATTATCATCCAGAACTGAAAGGTTTCCTCCAGATGTAGTAGTCATACCATAACCATAAATCCTTTCCATGATCATAACTATCTGGTCTGCAGGATGTAACAGATCGAATTTCAATACTTTAGCCTCCTTAACAAAACTTGCTTATTATTATATAGAAAATACAGTTGTTAATATTAATACCTAAATAAACATAAATACCTAAATGCTAATCTAATACTCAAAATACTCAAATATTTATACTGTAAATACTAATAGTGTAAATATTAATACTGTATAAAATACCAATATATCAATAAGTATTCTACTCCTGATAGATAAATAATTCAAGATGGTAGAAAAGCAAATATAAAAACAAATATAAAAACAATTGTTGAATTTATTCTTAGAACGTGATATTATTTTAACAATGAAAAAATGGATGTATAGGCTGTTTTTTTAGAAACTCTAATAAAAAACAGATTATATCCATTACTTAAATAAATGCATTTATAAAATTGTATTAGTAAACAATAAATATTATACCTGAATCAGGTTTTGATATTTAATACTTAAATGCAAATAATTCACTTGAGGGGGGATTTTTTAGTGAATTCTAACAAGAAATTACAAACCTGGGTAGATGAAATGGCTGAATTGTGCCAGCCTGATAAGGTTTATTGGTGCGATGGTTCAGAGGAGGAAAATAACCACCTGCTGGAACAGATGGTTAAGTCAGGAGCTGCAACACCTTTAAATCCTGAAAAACGTCCCGGATGTTATGCATTCCGCAGTGATCCATCTGATGTAGCCAGAGTAGAAAATCGTACTTTTATTTCTTCTGTAAAACAAGAAGATGCAGGTCCGACAAATAACTGGATTGATCCAAAAGAGCTTAAGCCTACAATGACAGAATTATATAGAGGCTGCATGAAGGGCAGAACTATGTATGTTATTCCATTCTCTATGGGACCTATAGGTTCACCTATTTCAAAAATAGGCGTAGAATTAACTGACAGTCCATATGTTGTTGCTAACATGCGTATTATGACTCGTATGGGTACTAAAGTACTTGAAGCTCTTGGGGAAGATGGAGAATTTGTTCCCTGCCTGCATTCAGTAGGATATCCGCTGGAAGAAGGACAGATAGATCTTGAATGGCCTTGTGCTCCTATTGAGAAAAAGTACATCAGCCATTTCCCAGAGGAAAGGACTATCTGGTCCTATGGTTCTGGATATGGTGGAAATGCACTCTTGGGCAAAAAATGTTTTGCACTGCGTATAGCTTCAGTGTTGGCACGCGATGAAGGTTGGTTAGCTGAGCATATGCTCATTTTAAAATTAACTGACCCTAAGGGAAATGTAAAATATATTACAGGGGCTTTCCCGAGTGCATGTGGAAAGACTAACCTGGCAATGCTTGTTCCAACTATTCCAGGTTGGAAAGTTGAAACAATAGGTGATGATATAGCATGGATGAAATTTGGTGCTGATGGACGTTTATATGCAATAAATCCGGAAGCAGGATTCTTTGGTGTTGCCCCTGGTACATCTATGGATTCAAATCCCAACGCTATGTTAAGCACCAGAAAAAATACCATATTTACTAATGTAGCTTTAACTGATGATGGTGATGTTTGGTGGGAAGGGATAAACGGCAAAGCACCTTCACATCTTATAGACTGGAAGGGAAAAGACTGGTCACCTGATTCAGGTACGCCCGCAGCTCATCCTAATGCCCGTTTTACAGCACCTGCAAATCAATGTCCGGCAATTGCACCGGAATGGGAAGATCCTGCAGGAGTCCCAATATCGGCCATGTTAATTGGTGGGCGTCGTCCAAGCACTATTCCGTTGGTTCATGAAAGCTTCGACTGGAATCATGGCATATTTATGGGTTCAATCATGGGTTCTGAAATTACTGCTGCAGCAATATCTGATAAAATTGGTCAAGTACGCCGTGATCCATTCGCTATGCTGCCTTTCATAGGTTACCATGTATGTGATTACTTACAGCATTGGCTGGACATTGGAGAGAAAACTGATGCAGATAAGTTACCTAAAATCTTTTATGTAAACTGGTTCCGTAAAGATAAAAATGGCAAATGGCTCTGGCCTGGATTCGGAGATAATAGCCGTGTACTCAAATGGATTTTTGAAAGAACATCTGGTGAAGGCAAGGCAGTTGAAACACCTATTGGTTATATGCCAGCAACAGATGCTGTTGATGTTGAAGGCCTTGATGTTCCAGAGTCTGATATGAAAGAGCTTCTATCAGTTAATAAAGAAGAATGGTTACGCGAAGTGGATTCAATTAGAAAACATTATGCCAGCTATGGCGAACGTCTTCCAAAAGAATTAGCTTCACAACTTGATGCATTGGAAGCTAGATTGAAAAAATAATATTTGAAAAATAATAATAGGGACGCTTAAGCGTCCCTATATTTTTTAATGAATAGGAAAGTGCAAATTACTTTAGTGTACACTACTATCCCACATAATTCCTTATGAAGACAGGAAACTTATTTCCTAACTCCTCAAAATAGTATATAATATTTATATAATAAACAAACTTTAATTTTAAAAAATAAGTCTAATATACATAGATATAATTCATACAATTATTATAAGGATGTTAATGCTTTTTAAGTCTTGACAAGATCCTACTCCAAAATCAGGAAAGAATAATTGTATGGCGAATTCAGGTCAATATTATGGATGAGGGGGAAAAAACAATGCTTAAAACAATGTTTAAAAGGTACTCTGTAGTATTAATTACATTTATATTACTGTTTGTTTTTCTTACAGGATGCGGGTCTTCAAGCAGTAAAAGTGATTCTGCAGTTATGGAAACTTCTCGGGGCGGAGGTGTTTCTTATAACAGTGCTTCTAATAGTAAGGTAACTCTCACTTCAAAGCAATCAAATTATTATGATGGCGGTCAAAGCGCTGCAGATACCAACTCAAATAGTCAATCTGCACAAGATGCCAAAGAGGATATTAAAAAGGTAATAAAGAATGGGGACATATCTGTCGAGGTTAAGGATGTAGATATTGCATATGAAGGGATAATGAAGATTGTCGAGAGTTTGGGCGGTGAAGAATTCAACAAAAATTATACTATCTCCGGTGAATACAAGCGAATGGAACTTGTCCTTAAAATACCCCCTGAGAAATTGAATTTATTTGAACAAAAAATAAAGGAGTATGTTGGAGAGGGAAAAGTCAGGAATATTAACATAAGAAGCAGGGATATAACTTCGGAATATTATGATTATACTGCAAGGCTTGAAAGCTATCAGGCAAGCAGGGATCAAATGAGGGAACTTCTGAAAAAAGCTCAGAATATTGATGAAACCCTTAGAATACAACAAGAATTGACCCGCCTCCAAGCAGAAATAGATTCTATGCAGGGTCAGGTTAAAATGTGGGATAAACTTATAGATATGGCAACTATTAATTTATATATTGATGAAGAGGATAACCCTTTTAAAAAGACAACTGCTGTAAGCTGGAAATTTAATTCCCCTGCTGAAATCTGGTCAACTATGAAGAATGGTTTTGTAGGAGTTGTTAACACAATATACAGTTTATTGATATGGATATTAATTGCTGTAGTAAGCCTTTCCCCGGTCATTGCAGTGGCAAGCATTGTAATTTATGTAATATTCTTTGTGAAAAAGAAAAGGAAGCAAAAATAGTCCGCAAATTCTTTTGTGTTGATATAAAAAGCTAATAGTATTTTTATACTGTATATGTTATTATTAATAAACATAAAATGGATTTAAAAAATTAAGTTATCATTTAATGGGGGCTAAGTTATAGGATGTTTAACGAAAAGTTTATAAAAAGTCTGAAAAACTTTTTAATATTTTTACTGCTTTATACGGCTGTGTTTATTCTTGTTTCTAAAACCATGTCCTATACCTTCCCTTTTATAGCGGCATTTTGTATTGCATTTTTAATGCAGCCTGTGACAAGGTTTTTTAAAGAAAAACTTAAGCTTAATAAAAATATTCCTTCTCTTTTATCGTCTGCTTTAGTATTTTTGGTACTTTTTGTATTAGTTACTTTACTGTTTTATAAAATAATAGTAGAGGCAAAGCAGCTCCTTTTGAATATTCCAAATATCAACATGGAACTTATAATGGAACCCATACGTAAAATTATCAATGATATAGGCTTGTATTTTAAAGACATTGACCCGGATTTTATAGAGAAAAACAGCAGACAGATTTCCGAGATAATATCTAATATTTTAAGTGTATTGGGAAAGACACTAAATTCATTTTTAACTGTAGCCCTGTCTATCCCAATGTGGATCACTGTTATTTTTATAGTCATACTTTCAACTTACTTTTTCTCAAGAGATATGGCGGCAATTAAAGCTAGAGCAGTATCCATATTTTCAGAGAAAGGCAGAGACAAGTTCATATTGGTCTGGTATGAAGGTGTTAAAATGCTTTCTCATTATATAAAAGCATACTTGTTTATATACACTTTGACTTTTATTCAAACATTAGCCGGCTTTTCTATATTGAGAATAAAATATGCAGTTATTTTGAGTATTGTTTGTGCTGTAGCAGATGTTCTTCCGGTCCTTGGTATAGGAATTATCTACCTGCCTCTTTCGGCAATATATTTTATAGCCGGGAACTATGTTGCGGCAATAGGTATAATTATTTTGTACATTATTATAAGCGTGGTAAGACAGATTGTTGAACCTAAGATAGTATCCACATCGCTGGGTATTCATCCGGTAATTGCCCTGGCAACAATTTTTATCGGATTAAAAGCATATGGGTTTTTAGGTATGATATATTTCACTTTTTTGATGATATTCTATAAAATATTAAAAACTGCAAAGGTATTGTAGGCAATGGAAAGCTGGTTAGTACTTTATAAATTTTTTGTGTTAATATATTGCTGTATAAAATATATTCAGTATGGTATGGAAAAGGTTCCATATATTATACTCGCTGTTCTTATACATATTTCCTTAAATATGTTCTATCACATTCTCAGAACTTATAGATGCAGATTTATTTTTTTGGTCGTTTCTGCTGTTTTGTTAATAATTTCCGGGATTTTCTTGAATGAATATTTTCTAATGCTTTTACCATTTAATATTTTAGAATTGTGGATGAATTTGTCGGATAACATCAAATTTAGTGCCGCTGTTGCTCTTAGTGGAGTTATTTTTGCACCAATGGGGATGCTGCCGGAATATATTCTTTTATATCTGCTTGGTACATTATTATATATAATTTCTTCAGAATATGATAAAACAAAAATGAAGACTTCAGAGGAAAATGATAACCTTAGAGCAGAATTAGATACACTTTACATGCAGATTAATAGAAACGAGGAATACCAGAGGCAGATGATACATCTCTCTCAATTAGAGGAAAGAAATTTCATAGCACAGAAAATACATGACAGTACGGGACATACCATTGCAGGAGCTCTGATACAGTTGGAAGCAGCGGCTCTTCTTATTGAAAGGGATGGAAAGAAAGCACAGGGAATTATTAAAAATGTAACATCAATATTGAGAGAAGGTATGGAGAACATCAGAAGAACGTTGAGGAATATTAAACCACCTTCAGAACAGCTTGGAATCAGTAAAATGAAAACTGTACTAAATGAATTTTCACTAAAGCATGATGTAAAAACTGAATTCTCGTATAATGGCAATATTGACAAAATATCGTTTATACAATGGAAGATAATTTACGAGAATCTTATCGAAGCGCTCACCAATAGCCTTAAATATTCTCAGTGTACAATTATAAATGTAACCCTTCAGGTTTTTCACAAAGTTGTAAAATTTGAGGTAAAAGATAATGGACACGGAGCAGCGGCTCTGAATAAAGGTATGGGGTTAAAGGGAATTGAGGAGAGATGCGCAAATATAGGGGGAAAAGTTATAATTGATGGCTCAAAAGGATTTTCTATTATAACTTTACTGCCGATGGAGAATTAGTTAATATATATATTGCAGCGTATAATTATTTGATCGCAGTTGACCGCTGGGATAAAAATAAATCGGAGGTTTGAAAATGTCTGGAATACCAATAAAAGTATTGATTGCAGATGATGATGCCCTTATAAGAGAGGGTTTGAAAATCATTCTTGAGCTGGATGACAGATTTCAGGTTGTGGGATGTGTAGAGAATGGGGAGAAGGCAGTAGAATTCTGCATGAATAATC
>DAOSDD010000219.1:0-7426 GCA_035362115.1 Clostridiales bacterium
AATCCTCTCTTTGTCTACATTCTAAGGGTTACGTCAATATATTTCAAAAGAACATCTTACCACTCAGGGTAATCTTTGGGTCAAGTGTAAAAGATGCGCCCAACAATTTTTTGTGTTTTCAAATTATAACTCTTCAAATCAGAACACTCAATTTATAACTTATTATTACTTAATCGTAAAAAATTCTAACTATAATTCCAACTATTATGCCACTTAATCCATTACAATCTTTACCCCGGATTTTGCCTTCTCTTCCTCATAGTACTTTTCCAATTTGCGTTTTACCCTTTGCAGGGCATTATCTATAGACTTGACATGCCTGTTCAGTTCAACTGCAACTTCCTGATAGGATTTACCTTCAAGATATAACGATAAAACCTTTAATTCAAGTTTGCTCAATACCTTATTAAGCTTTGTCTCCATTCCGGTAATTTCCTCCCGGCTTATCATCATTTCCTCGGGATCGCAAATTGTCTCAGTTCCACCTATCACATCAATTAGTGTTCGATCAGATTCTTCATCAAAGATAGGCTTATTCAGAGAAATATAAGAATTTAGAGGTATATGTTTCTGCCTTGTGGCAGTTTTAACAGCAGTGATTATCTGCCTTGTTATACATAACTCAGCAAAAGCTTTGAAAGAAGAAAGCTTGTCCTCATTATAATCTCTTATTGCTTTATAAAGACCTATCATGCCTTCCTGAATAATATCTTCCCTATCCGCTCCAATAAGAAAATATGTCCTTGCTTTAGCACGTACGAAATTCTTATATTTATAAATAAGATAGTTTAGGGCTTTTTCATTTCCTGCCTTCGCTGCTATAACAATTTCCTCATCGTCCATTACACTATATAAAGAATGTATTTCAAGCTGTGCATTGGAATTCAATTTAACGCCCCCTAATAGTCACCACTAATTTAAATATTCATTGTTGTGGTTGGTTGACAGTTATAGCTAAAGCTTTTGTATCATCAGAATACAAGCATATTATATGTAATAATTGTAATTATGTCAAGTTTGCATTTTTAACAGTTCCATTTTTAATATTTTGATTAATTTCATTTAATATGCACATAATAACTATAGATAATGAGCAAAAGAAACTACACTATAAAAGTTTTGTACACTTATGTTACCTTAACTAATACACAAAAACTAATACGCAAAAATCCAATTTGTTCCTTGTAAAATCATTTTTGCGTTATATATACATACTTTAACCAGCATTTACTATTGGAGGCTATATTATGGATGAAAGCCTTTCAAGAAGGCAAATAGCTTTTGTATTATTCGGAGCAGCAGCAGGATTTGGAGTACAGCAACTGCCCAAAGTTTTAGCAGAGTATGTAGGCACAGGAACATGGATTGCCATATTAATTACAACCACAATGGCTATTATTGCTGTCTATATAAATACAAAGCTTGCCTGTGTTCATGAAGGCATGACTATTTATCATTACAGTAAAACCCTTGTGGGCAACCCGGGAAAGTACATCATACTTATTATATATATACCTTATTATGTTGCTTTATCTACATTTGTCTCCAGATATGCCGGAGAAATTATTAAAGCACACCTGCTTATAAAAACTCCGGCCTGGGCTATTGTGCTTTTATTTTTAATTTTCTCATACTATGCGGTAAGTAAGAAACTCAAGGTAATAAGTATGTTATCTGAATTTTTTGGAGCTCTGATATTTATAACAGTGATGTTTTTATAATCTGTTGTTTTTTCACAGGGGAGTACATTATTTTTGCGGCCTTACCTTGGCGCCGGAAATATTGCATCTTATTTTAAGGCTTCTTTTAAAATAATTATTTCGTTTCTTGGGATTGAAGCGTTAACAATAATGCCCATAAACAAAAAATCCAAGAATAATCTTTTATTTTATCCAATTGGAATTATATTAATACTTGGTTTTTTGTATATATGTTCCGTTGAATCTGCTTTATCCGTCAGAAGTGTGGATGATATAGTTCATTATAAAGATACAATAATAGAAATAATCAAAAGCGTCGACATTCCATTCCTTGAATTTTTTCGAAGACTTGATGCTGTCATCTTTCTTGCGTGGATTATGGCAATTTTGGGAAACATCACAATTTTAGCTTACGCAGCTGTTTACCTTTTAGCCAGCTGGATTGATAAAATAAATTTCAAGTTAGTTGCAGGGGTAGTCTTTCTAATATCATTTATTATTTCAATTATTCCCGGAGATACTCAGCAGGTAGAGACAATTCTAAATTATATCAGCTATGTTGGTATCTTTACAGCTTTACTTATTCCATTAGCATTACTAATTATTACAGAGGTGAAAAATCGTGGTAAGAATAAAAAAGTATTTAAATATAAATTATTGCAAATAGTGGTACCAGTACTTACCATATTAACTTTCACAAGCTGTTGGGATTACAAAGATATTAATAATCGAACATTACCTCTTTCCATAGGTATTGACCGTATAGATGATCAAGTCATTTATTCCGGCAAAATTGCAGCTATAACCGGCGGTGCAGCCGGTAAAACCAGTGAAAAGGCCGAGATAACGAGTTCCTATGATTTTAGAGCAAAAGGGAAAGACTTTGAAGCTGCGAGAGAAGACTATGATATTGCAATTGCATACCCTGATTTTTCAGGAGCTATACAGGTTATATTGTTTAGTAAAAACTATGCAGAGGTAGATGGGATAGAATCATATATATACCGGGTTAATAAGCTCCCTGAGCATAGGAAAACAGTACTTATAGCAGTAAGCCGCGAACCTCCTGATGTAATCCTGGGTACAGAAATAGAAAATGATATATCTCCGGAATTTGCATTGGAGAACACAATAAGGTATTTGCATGATAATGGTATAAGGGAGTTGGAGCGAATGATTTCTGCAAAAGTGAAAAGGGAGATTGTGGAGATTGTGAGTAAATCTCAGGATTTATACAAATGTGATATATTTCAATTTGCCAGATATTTCAATGCTGATAATCCACATGTATTTAAAAAAATCAGCTGGGTAGAGGAATATCCGGAAGCCATAGTTAATATTGAAGTTAAAACTAAAAATGTTAGCACTAATTTTTTGGACCTTGAAGCAGGAGAAAAACATTAAAGAACAGGGTGATAATACAATGAAAATACAACTGGAAGCTAAAGCAGCACAAATAGCAGAGAATAACCCTGATATTATTATCAGGAAAATCAGTGTTATGGGAAAAATTGTAACAATTCTCTTTTTAATGCAGCTCACAGACAGAGAAAAATTATCAGATGCTATTATAAAACCTTTAGTTAAGTATAATGGTAAAGAAATAGGTATTGTGGGGACATTCCTCTATAAAGAAGCAAAACTGATTAAAGAGGAGTTTGTCCCCACGTAATATAACCGTGTCGCCAAGCAATATAACAATATAATATAGTTTTTTTGTGTGTTATCTATAGTTAGAAAGGAAAATATGCTTGTATTTCGTCTCTTTTTAATTCCCTTCCATATTCACTCAGCTCGAAAGCTTCAGCACACTTTATTTTTAACCCTTTTTCCTTTCCATAACGTTTTACAAGTTCAGAACGAAATCTTTCAGCTATTTCATTATCTCTTGAAATCTGGCTTGAAGTCAACCATTCAATTCTTTCTCTTCCCGAGGCAGGAATTTCCTCAGTATAACCATCAAGCCATGGCAGCCACTCATAAAACTGTGATTTATGGCAATCCAGGATTTTAATTTTGGTTTCGATTGCATCATCTATACTAACAACAACACATGGTTCAAATGGCATTGGCTTTTTAAAGCTATCAGCCATATACATTATTACAGGTGAATAGCTCAAAGCAGGGGTATCAGGACAAATAAGAGGAACTCTTATAAGAAATGATGCATCCTGTAACAGGATAGCAGTATGCCTGTGGTCAGGATGATAATCATTTGGTCGGTGTGTAAATACAATATCCGGCTGAAACTTCCTTATAATCCTTATTAGGTTATCACGGTTGCATACACTTGACTCCAAATAACCATCGTCATTGTTCATTATTTCATATTCAAATCCTGCTATTGCACAGGCATTCCTTATCTCTTCAGCTCTTACTTCCGCCAGTTTCTCCCCCGCCATTTTATGATGTCCTGCATTTCCATTGGTTGTATAAACGTATTTTACAACATGCCCCTGCCTCTTATATTTAGTGCAGATACCACCCGTAGTTAATTCACAATCATCAGGGTGTGCACCTATAGTCAAAATTCTCAACTGCTTGTTTTGCATTATAATTACCTCCAAATTAAACAATAAAATTCAATCAGAAAAATTCAATGTCTGAATGATATTTGCTTTCAATTGAATATTTTACTGCTTCTTTGAAAGTTTTGCAAACATTTTTCGACAAAGCTAAAAAGTCAAAATCCTGACTAGCAGGTATATGAAAGCTACGATACTCCCGATAAGGGCAATATTAATAACCACATTTAACGGAACCTTTTTCGTAAATGATTTTTGGGGGTTAATAACATTTATCTCTGTATTATTTGGAGTTTTAGTTATTATTCCGTTTTTTTCACATTCCTTTATATAGTTGTTAATTATTGTTTGGGCTTCTTTAATTAGGCAATCACCCTCAGTTTTTGATTTGCCAGATAATGCCTTGTCATTTTTCAACAAGTTATTGTCGGTCTTTCCATCTACCCGTAAAATAAAAATTGCTTCCTCTATAAAATCTGAAGGTAAATTTTTTATTACCACAACTTTTCTCATATTACCAAATACCATAGCTTTCCTCCATTAACCTGCCAGAATCCAAAAATATTCATTAGTATAGGTAGTTTGTGAAAATATTGTAGTATTTATACATTCAATAACTTACTTTTTTCCAAAATTTAGCCACAATAACAGTCATATCATCTTTTGGTTTACTATCAGACCTTTTGTACGCTTCATCCAATATTTTATCAGCAACAGTCTGTGGATTTATACTACGTACCTCATCTACATATTTTAGAAAAGTTCTTTCCTTTTCCTGGCCGCTATTCTCAAAAGCATCAAGAATACCATCGCTTAACATAATCAACATATCTCCATCACTCAGGGTCTTTTTCACCAGTTCAACTTCCATATTACCGAGTATCCCTGCAGGTAGTGAAGCTGTTTTAACAACTTCAACCCTATCGTTTCTCTTTATATAGGTAGGTGCTGCCCCAATTTTAACAAACTCCGTTATTCCATTATTAAGATCAATCACCGATAAATCAATAGTAGAAAAGTAATCGTCGCTGGCATTTAGCGCCAATATGCTATTTATTAACTTAACAGTTATATCTTTATCGAAACCGGTTTCCATAAACTGCTCAATGAGACTTATTGTAGTTCGGCTCTGAAAAGATGCCTTCTCACCTGAGCCCATACCATCACTCAAGGCTGTAACAAATTTCCCATCCTTTGCATTTATAAATGTGTAATTATCTCCATTTACCATACTTTCATATCTTTCATCATATTTTGAAACATATGCTACCCCTGTAGTTATGCTATATGTTTCTTCTTCAATAAACCTTAGAACACAATTATTATAACTATTGATATTATTGCTATTAGTATTATTGATATTTATATTATTAATATTTATATTATTGCTATAAGCTGAAATTGTTTTATTGCATCCAAAGCTATCCCTTATCATTTTTCTACCAATAACATCCGAAACTATTTTATTTATTATATTTGTACACTTTTTCTCACCTTCGCAACCCTTATAGGAAATACTAACTTCATATTTACCATGTTTGTTTTCAAAAGCCAGAACTTGTGCATCTTTTATGCCCTCTCTTTTTAACATATAGACAAGTGTATTCTCTACTTCAGTTTTAAAACCCGTATCATATTCAATTTCTTCTGCAAGCCCCGATATTGCTTTTGAAAGTTCCTCAAGCTGCTTTGATACAAGACTCCTGTTTTCTCCAAGTCTGTTTTTCCACATCATGTCAACCTTAAAAATTTCATACATGTTATTAACGATTGTAATAAAATCATTAATTCTTTCGCATCTGCTAATAAAATATCCAGGTATATCATCGGCTTCTATAAATCCTTTATGCTCAAGTTTCTCCACAAGCTTAAACATTACCTGATATGTACTGTAAAAGTTTTTGTCCCAACAGTGAAGGCAAAGACTGCAATCCTTGCATATTCTGTCTGCAACACGGTCAAGCATTGTAGAGACATCATGCTTATTAACAACAGCCTTCACAGGAGATATCTCATTAAAGGTTTTTGAGACTTCCATAAATGTTCGAGAGAATTTGTTTAATTTCTCGACAATTACATCTTTCGATCTTAAGCTGAAAATTGCTTCATTCATACTAGTATTAGGAGATGCGCCGAAAGATTCAGGGATTTTTAATATAAACTTTTGCGGAATTATCATAAATATAGCAACTGCCAGAATTATTTCCTTCAAGTATATTAGAGCCTCTATAGAGCCATTAAGATATAATGTAAGAACTGTGTTTCCCATAAAGAATCCAAGGCTTGTCCCTACCTTGCCAAGATTTCTGAATACACCGGAAAGCAGGCCGCAAAAGGCATAGCATCCAATTATTAGAGGAGCCATTGTTGATGACATGCTTAAAATAAGTCCTGCTACAACTCCTACAGTTGCACCTGCTGCTGAACCACATCTGAAACTGAACATCAGTATCGTAAAAATGCATATTACATTTTTTAAACCAAATCCGAATATTTTCACATCACCAAACCCTGAAAGCACTAATGCTCCAGTTATAGCAATACTAATAAGTTCTTCGTTTGTAAACGAATTGCCCAACCTGGTTTCATCAATTAATACAAATGATTTTTTTATAATGAATACTATTACAAATACAATAAAAGCCTGAAAAAATGCCATAAGTAATTCATACAAAAGCATACCACGTATGGAAACATAGACAAAATTCGGGATCAGTATACTAATAACTCCTAATACCGCAGACCGTAAACTATTCTTGGCAGCAGCCTGCTCTTTGCCGGCAAATCTGTCTTTAGCAGCCATTTTATCTCTGCTGGCTGTCCTATTTTTAGCAGAATTTTTATCTTTAAAAGCAGCTTTGAAAGCAGCATTTAAAAGACTGAAAAGAATTATCCCCAAAGCAGTCAGGAAAATATTATGTCCACCACCAGCAGTAGCCATTCCTGTTAAAATTAAAGCAGCTACTGCAAACCTGCTTACATTAAGCTCATAAGCTGCGATATACATAGGAAGTCCAAAAGGCAATAGACCTTTTATCAATTGTACTCTGCCAAGCAAAAATGCAGCAGGTAGTATTATTGCATATGTTTTTAAAGATATAAGATTTAAATATGATCTTGTACCAGTAATTGATACTTCAGATTTCATCTTTTGTCGACCTCATTTCTCTCATTATCTATTGTTAAAATTTGCAAATATTC
>DAOSDD010000220.1:0-7419 GCA_035362115.1 Clostridiales bacterium
TGCCGGATATGGATGGTCTGGAACTTACCGGAAAAATTAAAGACAGGTATCCGTATATTCATGTTATTATTATCAGTGCATATAGTGATTTTGAATATGCACAGCAAGCTATAAGCTATGGAGTAAGCGGATATCTTCTAAAACCTTTAAAAGATACTGAACTTGGCAAACTGCTTCATAAAATAAAAGCAGATTTGGAATTGATAGAATTAATGGAATTATCAAAAATTAATAGCAGCTTAAATCTTAATAAAACTATATTAAATCGTATTAGTCATGATACTATATTGCGAAGATTATTAGATGGAGATTTGATAGAAGGTTTTGACTTAAGTCGATTTTTTGAGGAACGAGAATGGAGTTTCATAATAAAATCTGTTAGGGTTGCATTATGTAACATAGAATTTAGTGAATCTTTTACAGCCGGTCTTTTCAGAAAATTGGCAATAAATACAGGCCTTCTATGTCTGGGAAAAATGAATATTCCGGCAATAGAGCATTTAGGCTTTATAGTAATATTTCTTGATGAAAGTATTAGAATACAAAGGAGAGAAATTTCCAAGCTTCTTGAAAATTACAAGCACCTGTTTAGAATGGAACTAGAAAAGTTGAGCACAGTAAAATATAATATGACAATAGGTGTCAGCAGCTTGCACAGCAACAATGTAAATCTTAAAAAGAGCTTTACTGAAGCCTTATATTCCTATCAACATAAATACTTTATTGGAAATGATAATATAACCTTTTATGAGGATCTAGCTTTTAGAAACTATTCTGCATTGAGTGAAGATGAGTGCAGTAAGATAATTGATAAGATAATCAATATTATATTTATCGGAGAAGAAAATCAACTGCTTGATGAAGTTCAAAATTTATTTTCATATATAGAAGAACAAGGGGATTTTACCGTGGAAGATATTAACACAAAATTTATTGAAATCTATTTCAATATAAGTAATGCAATTAAAGCAACTAATACTACAGATATTTTTACTGCAGATGGTGATATTATAAATGAGATACAAACATTAACTTCATATAGGCATTTAAAAAAGTGGTTCAACGATAGAATTATTAATTTATACAGAATGGCAAGACGATATTCATATGACGATTCTAATTGGATGGTTCAAAAGGCAATGCATTATGTAAAAGCGAATATATCAAAAAAGATTACTCTCGATGATATAGCAGAGTATCTTCATGTCAATGCATCCTATTTTAGTTCTACTTTTAAAAAAAATACAGGACAAAATTTTATAGATTATGTAACTGAGTCAAAAATAAAAGAGGCAAAACATTTGCTTCTTAATTCAACGTTGAAAATAAAAGAAATATCAAGCAAGGTAGGATACAATGACTATAGCTATTTTTGCAAAGTATTTAAATCAATGGAAAATATTACTCCGCTTGAGACCAGAATGAAGGGTCTTATAAAATAATGGAGGAATTAGTATGATACAAAAGTTTCATCCTAAAAAAATTTCTTTCAAAAAATATTTGGTTACTGTATCCATGACCGTTGCTTTTGCTATACTTTTATCAATTGGCTTGATCTTTTATACCCGTACTATTAGATATATCAATGATAAGCTGGATCTCATGGAGAAAAATAGGTTTTACAGTGTATATTTGGACATAGATGAAAGCATACAGTCAATTAATAGAATGATTGAATACCTTCAAAATAGTGAAATATTAATGAACTATTTAAATATCGCCGAGAATGCAAAAGATGATGTTTATAAAAAAAGTGTTGCAATAAACGATATTTCTAAACTTCTAACTAACGCTAAAGAATATAGCGCCTTCACAAAAAGAATATTTATTATTACACAAGCAAGGGAATACAGCAATTACAGTACTACAACATTCAGTTTTGAAACCATTAAAAGAATACGTGATTATGAATTTGAAGACATAACATTTTTTTGTTATGGAATGGATAGACTTCATGGAATAGAATTAAGAGGGATATCTCTTCTAGATGAAAATATGTTTTTTGCAGCCGGTCTCAGAAAAAACAAAGGATGTGATGGAAAGATACTGGCTATTCTAGATGAATCATTTCTATACGATACAAAACAGACAACCGGTAACTTTTATATTGTTGATCGGTCCGGTGATTTTATTTGGCCTACTATAGATAACAATGATATTAGCAATCAAACCAAGAAACAAATTTCCCTAAATATTCAAAGCCATAATATGGATGAATTTATGTTCAAAGTGAATGATAAGAAAGTTATTACAAAAAAGTTTAGTAACTATAATTGGTTTCTTGTTTATCCTGTTAATGATAGTATTATCAACCAACAAAAAAACAGTATAATATTCTATATGTTTATATCGTTCTTGTCGAGTATAATTCTTACATATATTTTTTCAAGATTAGTATCGAACAGAATCCTTAAGCCCATAAAAAAACTTACATCGGTTATAGGCGAATATGATGGCAAAACTGATTTTACCAAGTATGATATTGCTGAGTCAAAGGGAATCTACATGAGAGATAACCTTATTTTATACTTTATTATTTCTATCGTTATACCTGTTATAATATTTATTGTAATGTTTAATGTAACTTCATTCAAACATATAGAGGCTCACACATTAGGCTATTACAGGACAGTTTTTGATAAGACTGCAGATAGAATTGATAAATATATAGAAAGAAAATTAAAAGCTATGCAGAGAATAACTTACAGTATATCCATACAACAAATTGCGGCAAGAAGAGAAAATGCAGTATTAGGAGTTGATGAAATTTTTAATATAATAACGGAAAATTCGGTGCTAGGACACGAAAGAGATATTATAAGCATTTATAATAATACTAGAGAATTGCTATTCACAAATTACTACATGGGGATACCGGACTTTAATAACAGTTTTTACGAAAAAATGAGTGATGTTAAAACTGGAGTAATATATGACCTACAAAGAGATAGATATAATAGATATCTTATAAGTATAGGTATGCCTATTTTCTATCAAGAAAATTCACCTATTGAGGGTTATATAAAGCAGGATATTGACAATGCAGATATACTTCAATTATATCTTGACCTTATTAATGACAATAGAGAAGCATATATATCAGATTATAACGGAATTGTAATATCTAGTCCGAAAATAGATATTATAGGCAAATATTCGACTTCCAATGCCCAAAATTACAATAGTTCTGAAGGGCTAATCAATGTAAAAGATAGAAATAGTAATAAATTGTTGTTTTATAAAAAAATCAGATACCTACCGTGGTATTTAAACTATGAAGTTGATTACAGTATAATTACAGGTACCAGCAGAGAATTAATAATGAACAATATTTTCATATTTATTATTGTAATGTTGTTTGTTATAATAATGGCATTTATTATATCAAATGAAATTATGAAGCCTCTGGGAAAGCTAAATTCCTACCTATTTGAGTTTGACCCTGCCAAAACCGGAGAAAAAAATAAGGCTGAATTCTTCTTTATAGATGAAATCAGCACCCTGGGCAGCTCATTTAATAAAATGTCAGAAAGGATTGAGGAACTTATAGATGAACTTATTGTTTCAGGTATGATACAAAACCGGCTTGAAGGTGAGAAAAAGACTGCTGAAATAATTGCGTTACAAGCCCAGATAAACCCTCATTTTCTTTACAATACGCTGGATATGATTAATTATCTTGTAAAGCAGAATAAAACTGATGATGTGGTTATGCTGATAAATTCTTTAAGCGACTTATTTAGATTCGGAATAAGTCGTGAAGAAATATTAATACCTATAGACGAAGAGTTAAAATATACCATGGCATATACCAGAATTATCAGTGTAATTTATGGGGATAGGATAAGGTTTATATGGAATGTGGACAATAATATAAGGGATTATAAGACTATAAGATTAATATTGCAGCCAATTGTAGAAAATGCAATATATCATGGATTAAAAAAGAGAGAAGGTAGAATTTGTATAACGTGCAGTAGTTACGGAGAGTTCATAATTTTTGAAGTTTCTGATAACGGTTCAGGCATGGATAATGTGGAGCTTGAAAATATAAAAGAAAATCTGGAAGCCGGTAATAGTAAAAAGATAGGATTATATAATGTTTATTCCAGGTTGAAACTTCACTTTGGGGAGAAGGTCGAATTTACCATAGTTAGCAACTTAGAGGAAGGTACTTCTGTAAGAATATCAATACCAAAATTTGAAAGTTTATAAGTATCACATAAATCATGCTGATTTTTACTTTCTCAAGGGATTTTCTGATATAAATACAACTGTATTTATCCAACCTAACTAACAAAAATAATCCAATAAAAATAGAAATATTTATATTTAATAATACTATTTATAATGATAGTATTATAAATAGATTAGTGCATTACTAAATGTAATTTTATTTCACTGTTGATCCGGAAAACATCGCATTCCCAATTGGCATAGCAGCATTAGTTTATTATATTGTTAATATTGAGCAATTAATATAAATTTTATGCTATTTTAGGTTAATATAATAAAAGTAAATTTACCAGACTATTAGTTGAACTATAAAGTAAAAGTAAAGGAAGTAATATTGATATGATTCAAAACATAAAAATTGCCAACATAAAAAGCACAGATATTACAATATCAAAAACAAGGTATAAAGAAGCCAGGAAGATGTGGATGCTATATTTGTTTCTGTTATTTCCGATTGCTCATACTATAATATTTCACTACATGCCTATGTATGGTGTAGTAATAGCTTTTAAAGATTTTAAACCTGTAAAAGGCATATTGGGCAGTGAATGGAACAATTTTCGGCATTTTAAGGATCTTTTCACATCTACAGGTTTTTTTAGAGTAGTTACAAATACATTGAAAATAAGTTTTTTACGATTGGCTTTCGGATTTCCTGCACCTATTGTTCTTGCTTTATTGTTAAATGAAATCTGGCATGTAAGATTTAAAAAGATAGTACAAACAATATCCTATTTACCTGTTTTTATGTCCTGGATAGTATTAGCCGGTGTATTTTTTGAATTTCTATCAGTCCAGAGAGGTCCTATTAACTACTTAATTAAGGTTTTAGGGGGACAGCCTATAGATTTCTTTACTGATAAACGACTATTTGTTATAATGCTGATTTTAACCGGAATATGGCAGGGAGTAGGATGGAGTGCAGTAATATACCTGGCATCTTTATCATCTGTAAACCCAGAGCTGTATGAATCGGCAGAATTGGATGGCGCCAATAGATTTCACAAGGCTGTCCATATATCACTTCCATCGTTGACACCTGTAATAACAATTCTATTTATTCTTAATTTGGGTGGAATACTGGATGCAGGTTTTGATCAGATATTCAACATGAGCAATCCTCTTGTGATGGAAGTAGCAGATATTATAGATACCTATGTATACAGAATGGGATTGTTAAATGCAGAATATGATTTTTCGGCGGCAGTAGGGTTGTTCAAGAATGTAGTAGGCTTAATACTAATAATCATTACTAACACCTTAGTCAGCCGTATATCGGACTATGGTGTATGGTGAGAGGATTATGGCATATGATGAAGCAATCGTAGTATGTGATAATTATCATAGTATGCAGCAATTGATAGAAATTATCTGAAAGGAAGGCAGTTAAATGAAATTAAAGAAAAAATCCATAGGTGGTACTACATTTGATATATTAAATTATACTTTTATGGTTTTGTTTTCGTTATCTATAATATATCCCTTTTGGAACCTTATTCTTCTTTCGTTTTCTGATCAGAGAGAAGCAACAAATCTTGGCTTCAGAATCTGGATTAACAATTGGGATACTACGGCATACAAATACATTTTTGAACATAATAATGTTGCAATGGGATATTTTAATACGATATTCAGAGCTTTTACAGGTACTGTATTAATGCTTATAATGTGTTATCTGGGGGCATATCCTCTTTCTAAAAAAAATCTCCCCGGAAGAAATATTATAACTATATTCTTTTTAATCACAATGTTTTTCAGCGGAGGATTAATACCATCATACCTGTTAATAAAGAAAATAAACCTTATGGATAAAAGGTTGGTGTATATAATTCCCGGAATGTTCAGCACCTATAACATGATAATAATGCGAAACTTTATAATGTCTATGAATAAGGAATTGGAAGAAGCAGCTCTGATTGATGGCGCTAATTACTTTGATGTAGCATTTAAGGTCATAGCCCCTCTTTTAAAACCGGTATTGGCAACAATAGCGCTTTGGTCGATAGTTGGACATTGGAATTCATGGTTTGATTGTTTGATATATATTAAGGATGAAAAAAAATATGTTCTTCAGCTTATTGTCAGAAGGATAGTGATTCAGACCCAAGGTGAAGCTGAGTTCATGAAATTGCAGGCTTTTAATCAATTAAGTGAAAAACGGATTCATAGTTCAAATGTAAAATCAGCTGTCATTCTTGTTACCATAGGTCCAATAGTACTTATTTATCCATTCTTACAGAAGTATTTTGTAAAAGGTATAATGGTAGGTTCATTGAAAGGGTGATAAAGAAAATGTAAAAGATATTATGTTTTCTATTATCAATATAATAAAAATATAAAATAAAGCAAAGGGAGGATTAATATGAGTAAAAAAGTAAAAAGATTTCTATCATTATTGATAGCAATAATGCTCATTACAACATTGTTCACTGCTTGTGGGAAGAAAGAGAATACGGGAACTCAGAATGATACCGGCAAGGGAAAAACAACTGCAGGGTCAGATAAGGAACCTAAGGGTTTTGATGACTCAAAGACACTGGAAATATCTTGGTTTGGTTTTAATGGAACTGAAATTGTAGAAGGAAATCCTCTACAGAAGGAGATTGAGGAGAAATTTAACGTAAAAATTAAAAATATTAAAGCAGATATTTTTAATAAGGAACAGATTAACCTCATGATCAACTCTGGAGAAATGCCTGATGCATCTTTTATGTATCAAACTCCTATAGATTTATGGGATAAGGGTGTAACCAGGGCTATCCCTAAGAGCTTTATTGAAAAATATTCTCCAAACTATAAAAAATTACTTGACAGATATCCAATTGGATGGCAGCTTAACAAAGTACCAGACAAAGAAGACGAGTATTTAGCAATAAATGGCATAAATATTTCGCTAGATGAAAATGGTTGGTTCTCATACTACAGACTCGATTGGTTGGAAAATGCCGGTATTAAACCAAAAGGAGAGTTAAAACAGGTAGATGATGAAGGACGTGTGTTCTTTTGTGAAACTCCATTTACTTTAGAGGAACAAGATCAAATATTTGATGCTTTTTTGAAAATGAATACCGATGCAAAAAATCCTAAATATCCTGCTTCTGGTAATAAGGACACAACAAACTACAGCTGGGAAACAATATTAAACTCTTTTGGGGTAAAAACATGGATGAATCTAGAAGAAGA